>CAIQWF010000167.1 GCA_903875455.1 uncultured Pseudomonadota bacterium | reverse complement strand
TGCCACGTCAGCGATAAGATGCGCTTCGTTCCTCAGCACATCCTATAAAAAGGATTTATTTGATAGGATGTGCTGAACAAAGGGAAGCGCATCGCCAACGCCTAAAAACAAAACTGCCTTCGGTAAACCCAAGGGCGGTTTTTTTATTGCTTGTCGTTTGCTGGCAACCAACCCTGCGCCAATACATCCTTGCTGATTTGTCCACGCTGCCACGTCAGTTTCATAACTTATCATATTCATGAAGCGTCTCCCGTTTTAAATCGAAAAGTTACAACGCCACCAAAACCAGTGGATGTGCGCTTAACTGCCGATAAATAGCATCAAGTTGTGCTTTGCTAGTGGCTTCAATGTGTACTGTCACGGCCAAATATTTACCATTTTGGCTGGGACGCGACTTCATTCTGGTTTTTTCAGGGGCGGTGGCGTGTTGCTGAACAATTTCCAGCACCAACAAATCAAACTCTACGTCGGCTTTTCCCATTGCTTTGATGGGAAACTGGCAGGGAAATTCTAACAGGGTTTCTTCAGACATGATCTTGTTGCTTGTAAGCTTGATAAAGCGCATTCATTTTTTGCCAAACTGCACCGGCTTTGCCATCGGCGACTTTTTCGCCGTCTAACTCAACAATGGGAACAATTTCGCGAGTAGAGCTGGCAACCCAGATTTCACTGGCAGTTTTTAACGCAGTAACTGGAATTGCTTGTTCACTGACTGGAATTTGATTCGCACGGGCCAGTTCCAGCACGATGTCACGGGTAATTCCGGCTAAAATGGCAGGGCCTTTTGGTGCAGTCATCAACACTCCGTCAACTACCGCAAAAACGTTGCTGGCAGAGCCTTCGGTGACATAACCGTCTTTGACCAGAATTGCCTCGCCGCAGCCTTCGTCATCAGCTTGCTGTTTTAATAACAGATTGGCTAATAACGCTGTTGCTTTGATGTTGCAACGTGCCCAACGGTTGTCGGCAATGGTCAAGCCTTTAATGCCGTGTTCCCGCTCCAGAAACGGCGGAATATCGTTACACATCGCAAACACGGTGGGAACGGTAGGTTTTGGAAACAAATGGTCGCGCTTTGGAGCAACACCGCGAGTCACCTGTAAATAAATATACTGGTTGCGAGTGTTGTCCATCAGTGGCGACAAAATTTCGTGCCATTGCGCGACCGAGTAAGGCAAATCCAGCCGAATTTCGGCTAAACTGTTGTTTAACCGCTCGATATGGGATTTAAAACCTAAAAAGTTACCCTGATAATAAGGCATCACTTCATAAACGCCGTCACCAAATAAAAAGCCTCGATCTAAAACCGAGATTTTTGCTTCAGATAAAGGCAGATATTCGCCGTTTAAATAAACTTTTTTTTCCATTTCGTTTATTCCATCATTAACATTAATTTATCGTAAGAACGCTGAATGAAATTACCCGACTCAACATTTTTCAACGCAACTAAAGGCCGCTCCAGAAAGGGTTGGCCGGCAAAGCTGACGCTGACTGAGCCGTAGATTTTGCCTTGAGTAATCGGGGCAATAATAGGTTGATTGAATTTCATCACCGCTTTCAGTTCATTGTAATGATTGCGTGGAATCGTCACATATAAATCAGCTGCCAGCCCCAATTGCAAGGTTTTACTTGTACCTTGCCAAACGCGCACTTCTTTTAGATTGCTGTTGCCTTGATAAAGCCGTTGCGTTTCATAAAAATGAAAACCGTAATTGAGTAAGGCATGGCTTTCATCGGCACGCGCGTCCGGGCTTGGGGTTCCCATCACCACTGAAATCAGGCGCATTCCTTCACGTTTGGCGGAGGCGACCATGCAATAACCGGCATCGTCGGTGAAACCGGTTTTTACCCCGTCCACTGTTTTATCGCGCCACAACAGCTTATTGCGGTTTTGTTGAGTGATTTTGTTATAGGTAAATTCCTTTTGCGCGTCCCAGCGATAATAGTCAGGAAACTCAGCAATCAAGGCACGGGTCAATTTGGTTAAATCCCGTGCGGTGGTATAGTGGTTAGGAGTTGGCAAGCCCATGCTGTTTTCAAAATGGCTGTTAGCCATACCCAGTCGTGCCGCCTGCTGGTTCATCATGGTGGCAAACGCCGCTTCACTGCCGCCGACATGTTCTGCCAACGCTACACTGGCATCATTGCCCGACTGAATAATCATGCCTTTCAATAAATCTTCCACAGAGACTTGTTTGCCCACTTCCACAAACATTTTGGAACCGGAGGTTTCCCAGGCTTTTTTGCTGATAGTGACCTGATCAGTTAATTTTAAGTGTCCTCCTGCCAATTCGCGGTAAATCACATAAGCCGTCATAATTTTGGTCAAGCTGGCGGGAGCGAGTTTTTTATCGGCATCTTTTTCTGCCAGTACCCGGCCGCTATTAAAATCTTCCAGCAAATAACTGGTAGCGGTAACGGTTGGCGGATTGGGAATTAAAATGCTATTAGGAGCAGCATTGGCAGAGGAAAAAACACAACAGAAAACGAGCCACGCAAACCAAAAAAAGCGATTACTCAAGGATGAAGGCATAATAATTATCCAAACTAACATAAAAAACTGAAAACATTATATCACGATGAACTTAATCAGGATTTTCAGAAATTTTTATCCTCAGCATTCTGAAAACTCATTAATTCTGCTTAAAATCTGCTTTCAGTTACATACCAGGTTTCAGAAATGCCAATTTTCATCAGTTTGGCATTAAATTCGTTGACTTTGGCGGTCGAATGTATCGGCCCCAGTTGAACACGGTGAGCCAGTTTCCCATTCAAAATAATTTCTTTGATGACAGGTTCCGGCATTTGGTTGGCTGCGACTTTTTTTTGCAGTATTTTGGCATTGGCAAGACTGGAAAACACCCCTAACTGTAAATAAACTTTATCGTTACTATTGGTTCTTATGACTTCAACTTTGATTTTTTTACTGGAAAGCGCGTAAGGGTCTGAGGTTTTCAGGCTTTTGGCGGGTTGCTGGGGTCGATTCAAAACAGTAGCACTTTCAATGCTGGCATGTTCTTGAGTGCGGTGTTTAGCGGTTTGTATGCTGTCGCTATCCAATGAATAAAGGGGCGGCTTGTGTTTTGAGATGGCAGGAGAGGGGCTGCTGTCTTCGCTGATATTTGAGGGGAGAGAATTTTTTTTCGGGTAAGACGGATAAGTATTGGTCGTCACTGCTGGAGAGCTGGATTTTTGTGTGGTGCCAGATGAGCCAGAGCCTGTTCCTGTCATCAATGAAGTAGAGGTATACGAGGTACAGCCAGAAACCACAGCCAGCAATGCTGGAATCAAAAATTTATTATTCATGAGCGAATTCCTTTTTGGCAAAAATAGCTGCACTTAGCTGGTAAACCGCCATTGCATAAAGTGCACTATGATTATAACGGGTAATAACATAAAAATTGTTCAGGCCCAGCCATAGGCTGGCTGCCTGTTCCTGCTCAAGTTGCAGCAGTTTGGCCCGAAGCTTTAAATCGCTTTTTGCAGGCAGGATGACATTCAAAGCTTGTAACTGCGCCAAAGAAAAATCGGGCGCAAGGGTTTTGGATAATAAGGCTCGCTGGTATTTTTCGCCGCTGGCTGTGACCGGATAGGCAATCGGTTGTCCGGTTTTCCAGCCGTATCGGGCTAAATAGTTACCGACACTGGCCATGACATCGGCATGGTTTTGTAAAATATCACGGCGTTTGTCGCGATTGAAATCAACCGCATAGGTTCTGACACTGCTGGGCATAAACTGGGCCATTCCCATTGCTCCGGCATAAGAGCCAAGCGGTAGCTGCGGATTGAGATGTTCTTCCCGGCACAGCAACAAAAAATTTTCCAGTTCAGTCAAAAAAAACGCACTACGCTTCGGATAAAAAAATCCCAGCGTCGATAAGGCATCAATTACCCGATAGTGGCCGCTGTTCTGGCCATAAAAAGTTTCCACCCCGATAATGGCGACAATAATTTCTGCGGGAACCCCGTATTTTTGAGCGATGACGGCCAGTGTTTGCTGATTTTCCCGCCAAAACTGCACACCGCCTCTGATACGTTGTTCGGTAACAAACATTTTTTGATATTGATACCAAGGTGTATGCTTTTCCGCCGGTTTGGAGATGGCTTTCAGAATGTCTTTTTTAAGTTTAGCCGATTTAAACAGGGCATTGAGTGTTGCCGCCTCAAAGTGGTGTTTGTTCACCATTTTTTTGACAAACTTTTGTACCAGGCGGGTATTTTCTAC
The DNA here is from genome assembly GCA_903875455.1 of uncultured Pseudomonadota bacterium. Taxonomy (GTDB): domain Bacteria; phylum Pseudomonadota; class Gammaproteobacteria; order Methylococcales; family Methylomonadaceae; genus CAIQWF01. The sequence goes on along the minus strand of CAIQWF010000167.1, from coordinate 15,523 downwards.
CGCAGCGCAATTACTAGTCCAGCCTGACAGGCTAAGCGCCAAGCAGGCCGCCAGCCAGATTTTTAATCTTTTCATGGCATTAATGGGGGATAAACTTTTTGTGGGTTTGGATTGACATCAAAATCCCGAAACTTGCCATTAAAGTCACCATCGAAGTGCCGCCGTAACTGATGAGCGGTAAGGGCACACCGACCACCGGCAAAATGCCAATTACCATGCCGATGTTGACAAACACATAAACGAAAAATGCAAACGATAAGCTGCCTGCCAGTAAACGGCTGTAGGGGTCTTGCGCTTCCATGGTAATAAAAAGGCAGCGGAAAATAACCAGTAAATACAAGATTAATAATCCCAGACAGCCTGCCAGACCAAATTCTTCGGCAAACACGGCAAAAATGAAATCGGTGGAACTTTCGGGCAGATAATCCAGTTTCGCCTGGGTACTTCCCAGCCAGCCTTTGCCGTAAATTCCGCCGGAGCCAATCGCAATTTTTGACTGGATAATGTGATAACCGCGCCCCATCGGGTCTGCTTCCGGGTTGAAAAGGGTCAAAACCCGGTCGCGCTGATAATCGTGCATCATGCTCCATAATAACGGCATTAATCCGGCAATTGTGGCTGCCGAATAACTGATAAACCGCCACGATAAGCCGGCAAAAAACAACACCGCGCAGCCTGCACTAGCCACCAGAATCGCTGTTCCCAAATCCGGCTGTTTGGCTATTAACAAGGTAGGAGTCAAAATCAGGGCAAAGGCAATTAGCAGCTGTTTCCAGTTTAACGGAAACGGGTGTTCAGCCAGATACCAAGACACCATCATCGGCGTGGTGATTTTAATCATTTCCGAAGGCTGAAAGCGGAAAAAGCCCAAATCCAGCCAACGCTGCGCCCCCAGGGAAATTTTGCCAACCGCTAATACCGCCACTAACAGCAAAATCCCCAAACTATATAAACCGACTGAATAGCGTTGGAGTTGGTAAGGATTGACGTGTGCCAGAGCGGTCATAAAGGTGAAAGCCAGGCCAATCCGCGCCAGTTGCCGCTCCAGAGTTGGAATGTCCTGATTGCTGGCGCTGTATAAAATCACAAAACTGAGCAGGCAAATTAATCCCAGAAATACCAGCAACGGAATATCAAGATGCAGCTTGCGAAAAATCCGTCCAATCAGCGAGTGCGATTCAAAATGTTCACTGCGGTGTTCCAACTGCATCAGGCTTCTCCCCAGTTAAAAATTGATTAATGACTTTTGCTGCCATTGGCGCGGCTGTGGTGCCGCCGTGGCCGCCATTTTCAACCACCACCGCAACAGCTATTTTCGGATCATCCGCCGGAGCAAAGCTGATGAATAAGGCATGATCTCTTAATTTAAGGTCAATGTTTTTATTGTAACTTTCATTTTGCTTCACCGAATAAACCTGGGCGGTGCCGGTTTTCCCGGCTATTTTATATTGGATTCCTTTAGCAAGCTCTTTCGCGGTTCCTCTGGCGCTGTGAATCACATTCACCATGCCGGCAATCACATCATCGAGATTTTTTTCCTGGAGTGGAATGACTTTTCCAGATTGCACAGGTCCTGCTTCGGTGTGATTGACATAATCCAGACGGCTGACCAGATAAGGGGTAACCACTTTGCCGCGATTGGCCAGAGTTGCGGTGGCACGGGCCAGTTGCACAGGCGAAACCTGGGTAAAGCCTTGGCCTATGCCGGTGATAATGGTGTCTCCTGCGACCCAGGAGCCTTTTTTGGCGGCTTTTTTCCATTGCTGCGAAGGCAGTGTGCCTGTTTTTTCTCCGACCAGATCAATGCCGGTTTTTTCGCCAAAGCCAAATTGCTGTAAAAAGTCGTGCATTTTATCAATGCCCAATGTCAGGGCTAAACTATAAAAATAAACATCACAGGATTGGGTAATGGCATCATTCAAGTTGGTGGCGCCATGTCCCCATTTTGCCCAGTCCCTGAAGCGGTGCCGGACATTGGGCAGTTGAAAATAGCCTGGACAATAAATACTGCGGTTGGCAGTGATAACCTTGTTTTCCAGTCCTGCCAATCCCACAAAAGGTTTTACGGTAGAGCCGGGGGGATAGAGGCCGCGCAAGGCCCGATTAAACATCGGCTGATCTTCAGAGTCTTGCAAGGCTTTGTAGTCTTTGCTGCTAATCCCATTCACGAAAGGGTTAGGATCAAAACTGGGATGACTGACAAAAGCCAGAACATTGCCGGTTTTAATTTCAATGGCAACCAGTGCGCCATCGTAGCCTTCCAGTGAATCGTAGGCGGTTTTTTGCAAATCCATATCCAGAGTCAAAGACAGGTTGGCCCCGGCTTCCGGTTCCACTTTATTCAGCACATTAATCGGTCGGCCCTGGGCATTGGTTTCAACTTCGGTGTAGCCGGCCTTGCCATGCAATTGCGCCTCGTATGCCAACTCAATTCCGACTTTTCCCATGTAAAACGTACCGCTATATTCGGCTTCCGGCAAATCTTTCAGCTCTTTTTCGTTAATTCTGCCGACATAACCCACCACATGCGAAGTAAGAATTCCATACGGATAATATCGCACCAGAATCGCATGAATATCTACCCCTGGGAAAAACGGTCTGGCAACGGCAAATTTCGCAACTTCTTCTTCGGTTAAACTTAACAGCAGCGGCACGCTATCAAAACGTTTATGGCGTTTTTTCTGTTTACGGAATTCGTCCAGAACATCATCTGTCAGATCCAGCAGCAGTTGCAGACGGTGTAAGGTATCCTCAAGGTCTTTGACTTGCTCAGGAATGATTTCCAAACTGTAAGAAGGCAAATTCTGGGCTAAAACCCGTCCTTTGCGGTCATAGATAATGCCGCGCGTTGGCGGAATGGAAGAGACTTTGATGCGGTTATTTTTTGCCAGTACCGCATAATGCTCATGGCCGACAATTTGCAGATAAACCAGACGTGCTACCAGCCCGGAAATCAAAACTGTCACCAGGATGGAGACCGCCATAATCCGGCCGATGAAAATGCGGCTCTCGGTTAATCTGTCTCTGATTTTGTGGGTGCTGGACATGGTGTATTAAGGGTCAGCCTGGGCGGCCGATGCTACGGATAAAATGCAAGGCCGGATGAATCAGCGGCCAACACAAAGTGCCGGTAATCACAGGTAACCAAAAAACTACCGAAAAAGGCGTTGGGCTTTGGATATTCTCAATTAAAAAAATCAGTAATTGTGCAAGCAGCAGACTGATAAAAATAAAAACGCTTTGTTGAATTAAAGGGTACTGGCGCAACTGTTTATGCAGATTAATACAGAAATAGCCGATTAACGCATAAATCAGGGCATATTCACCTAAATTCCGCCCCATCAAGACATCAGTCAATAAGCCGACAGACCAGGCATTAAATACCCCTTTGCGATAGGGCAGCATTAAAGTCCAGTAAATCAGGGTCAATAACACCCAGTCTGGATTGATGGCATTAACAGGATAAGGAACAGGCACAACCCGCAAACACATCGCCAGAAACAGGGTAAAAATAAAGCTTTGCTGGTTACTCAGGTGCACTGTTTTTTACCACAGGATTAGGCGGTGGCACAATAACTGGAGTCGCTGTTTCAGGATGAGGGGGCGGCGGTTCTTTTCCTGTCACACCTAATGGAATGGGCTTGGAATTGTTCCAGACAATCAGCACCTCTCTGTCTTTGTCCAAATGTGCAACCGGGGTCGCGGAAATATCAGCAAAGGGTTTATTCGGTTGCTGAATAAACTTGTCAACAACGGCGACAGGATAGCCTTGTGGAAATACGTTATCCAGACCAGAGGTAATCAGGGTATCACCGGGTAAAATGTCAGCATTATTAGGCAAAAAAGGCAGGTTAAGGCGATTGTAACGACCGCTGCCTACCGCGATAGTGCGTAAGCCGTTGCGACTGACTTCTACCGAAATGGCGTGATTGGGATCGGTTATCAGCATTACTTCAGCACTGAGTGGCAATGTCCGTATCACTTGTCCGACTACACCCTCAGCATCAAGTACCGGCTGTTTGGGATAAATCCCAAAGTGGGTGCCTTTATCTACCACCACAATATGCTCATAAGGGGCCTGATTTACTGCAAGTAATTCAGCCACCATGACTTGCTCCCCCAGTTTGTAGGATTTTTCCAGCAAGGCACGCAGGCGAATGTTTTCTTTTTCTAAGGTTGTCAGCTTTAGTAAATTGGTTTTTTGTAATAAAGCCTGCTGTTTTAAGCTGGCATTTTCTTCCTGTAATTTGCTGTAGGAGATTGAATATTTGAAAGCCTGATCCAGCAGTTGTAAAGGCAGACTGACCAGCGATTGCACCGGATAAACAGCAACAGATAAAACCGCCCGCACACCTCTTAAATGGTTGGTGCGCTGGTCAACCACTAACAACACAACAGACAATACTACCGCAACCAATAAGCGGGTATTAAGGGAAGGGCCGGTAGCAAATAAAAGTTTTATGACAAAACCTCACGAGTTAAAACAAAAATGGCTGAGTGAAAACTCAGCCATTATCAAACAACCTGTTTGCAATAACTAGACCTTGTTATTCCAAGGCAAAAACATGGGTTCCGCCTTTTTGATCCATCATTTCCAGCACCATTCCGCCGCCTCTGGCGACGCAGGTCAAAGGGTCGTCAGCAACATAAACCGGCAATCCGGTTTCTTCAGAAATCAATTTATCAATGTCGGTAAGCAATGCTCCGCCACCGGTCAGCACAATTCCGCGATTGGCGACATCTGCGCCCAGATCAGGCGGAGTCTGTTCCAATGCCAGCTTCACTGCTCCAACGATTCCGGCCAGCGACTCTTGCAAAGCCTCCAGAATTTCGTTGCTGTTCAAGGTAAAGCTGCGTGGAATCCCTTCTGCCAAATTCCGGCCTTTGACTTCAATTTCCCGCACTTCGCTACTTGGATAAGCCGCGCCGATTTCGTGCTTGATTCTTTCGGCAGTAGACTCGCCAATCAGAGTGCCGTAATTTCTGCGGACATAATTGATGATTGCTTCGTCAAATTTGTCACCGCCGATACGCACTGAATTTGAATAAACAATGCCGTTCAGGGAAATAATCGCTACTTCGGAAGTGCCGCCGCCAATATCCAAAACCATCGAGCCTTGGGCCTGATCCACCGGCATTCCCGCGCCGATTGCCGCTGACATCGGCTCTTCAATCAAATAAACTTCCCGTGCTCCTGCCATCGCTGCTGATTCACGAATTGCCCGTCGCTCCACCTGAGTTGACCCTGAAGGCACACAAATCAAAATCCTGGGGCTTGGGCGGAACAATTTACTTTCATGCACTTTTTCAATGAAAAAACGCAACATTCTTTCGGTGACGGCAAAATCAGCAATCACGCCATCTTTTAAAGGTCTAATCGCGGTAATGTTGCCAGGGGTTCTGCCTAGCATTTTTTTAGCTTCAATACCCACCGCCGCAATGGTTTTTGAACCACGGGAACGATCCTCCTTGATTGCCACAACTGACGGTTCATTCAGAACAATGCCCTGTCCTGGAATATAAATCAAGGTATTAGCGGTGCCTAAATCAATAGAAAGATCATTGGAAAAAAGCCCGCGAAATCTTTTGAACATTTTTATCGGTATCCTTAACGCTTAAGAAAATTCTTACTACTTTATCAATCAAGCAGGTATTTGAGCAAGATATAAAGTATCATATTGTAAATTAATTAGCTTTTTTCGTGCTATAAATTAACATTTTGCTTAAAAAACGGAGTAAATAATGTCGTTATCGGCTACCGATGTAAAAAAAATTGCCCATTTGGCTCGATTAGGTATCGAAGATAAAGACGTGGCTCATTACGCTCAGGATTTATCTGGAATGCTGGATTTGGTGGCGCAAATGAACGCCCTGAACACTGAAAATGTTTCAGCAATGGCCCATCCTTTGGAACAACATCAACGCCTGCGTGCTGACGTGGTGAGTGAAGTTAATCTGCGCGAACAGTTTCAGGCGATCGCCCCCCAAGTTGAAGCGGGACTGTATTTAGTTCCTAAAGTTATTGAGTAAGGCCCAACATAACATTATGCACACAAAAACCATTACCGAATTAGCTAAAAGCCTACGCGCCAAAGAGTTTTCCAGTGTCGAGCTGACACACGCTTATTTAGACCGCATCAAGCAATATTCCGAGTTAAACAGCTTTATCACCGTGACAGAAGAGCAGGCGCTAACAGCCGCAAACGCAGCGGATAAAGCTTTAAGTTTAGGCAACGCGCCACTTTTGACCGGAATTCCGATCGCCCAAAAAGACATTTTCTGCACCTACGGTGTTAAAACCAGTTGCGGCTCAAAAATGCTGGATAATTTTATCGCCCCTTATAATGCCACGGTGGTGGAAAAATTTAATCAGGCTGGCGCAGTGATGCTCGGCAAACTGAACATGGATGAATTCGCCATGGGTTCGTCCAATGAAACCAGTTTTTACGGCGCGGTACAAAATCCCTGGGATATTAACACCGTTGCCGGGGGCTCATCCGGTGGGTCAGCAGCAGCGGTTGCGGCACGTTTAGCTGTTGCTGTTACAGGTACGGATACCGGCGGCTCAATTCGCCAGCCAGCGGCATTATGCGGCATAACCGGCTTAAAACCCACTTATGGCCGGGTGTCCCGTTATGGCATGATTGCTTACGCCTCCAGTCTCGACCAGGGCGGGCCAATGGCTCGGAATGCAGAAGATGCGGCACTGTTGCTGCAAGCGATGGCCGGGTTTGACCCCAAAGATTCTACCAGCGTTGATGCGCCTGTCCCTGATTATCAGGAAAGCTTAACTAACAGCTTGGCGGGGTTAAAAATCGGTTTGCCGAAACAGTTTTTCAGTGCCGATTTAAATCCTGAAATTGCCAAAACTTTGCAGGCGGCAATTGCCGAGTATCAAAGACTAGGTGCGGAAGTGAAAGAAATTTCCATGCCGATGCTGGAGTATGCGATTCCCGCTTATTATGTGATTGCTTCGGCAGAATGTTCGGCAAACCTGTCCCGTTATGACGGCGTACGCTTTGGCTATCGCTGCGACAATCCCCAGGATTTAACCGACCTTTACACCCGATCACGCGGCGAAGCGTTTGGCGCAGAAGTGAAACGGCGGATTTTGATGGGCACTTACGCGCTGTCAGCCGGTTATTACGACGCTTATTATCTGAAAGCGCAAAAAGTGCGGAAATTAATCAGCGATGACTTTAAACGGGCATTTTCAGAAGTTGACGTGATTATGGGGCCGGTTTCGCCATCGACTGCATTTGGCATTGGCGAAAAGATAGCCGATCCGATTGAAATGTATTTAGCCGATATTTATACCATCGCCATCAATTTGGCCGGATTGCCTGCGCTCTCGATTCCAGCAGGTTTTGTGAATGCTATGCCGGTAGGGTTGCAGATTATCGGCAATTATTTTGACGAGGCCCGTTTGCTGAATGTTGCGCATCAATATCAGCAAGAAACAGACTGGCATAAACAAACGCCTAAAGGTTTTGAATAAGGAGACTATTATGGAATGGGAAACCGTTATCGGCCTGGAAATTCACACGCAACTGGCCACAAAATCTAAAATTTTTTCAGCAGCGGCCACCGCTTACGGCGCAGAACCGAATACGCAAGCTTGTGCTGTCGATTTAGGCTTGCCGGGGGTGTTGCCGGTTTTGAATGAAGAAGCTGTGAATATGGCGATTAAATTCGGTTTAGGGATTGAAGCCGAAATTGCCCCGGTATCCGTGTTCGCGCGGAAAAATTATTTTTATCCCGATTTGCCGAAAGGCTATCAAATCAGCCAAATGGACTTACCGATTGTCGGCAAAGGTCATGTTGATATTGAAGTGGACGGCACAACTAAAAGGATTAATGTGACTCGCGCCCATTTGGAAGAAGATGCGGGCAAATCCCTGCATGAGGATTTTCACGGTTTAACCGGGATTGATTTAAACCGTGCCGGTACGCCGCTATTGGAAATTGTGTCCGAGCCGGACATGCGTTCGCCGAAAGAGGCGATTGCTTACGCCAGAAGTATTCATAATCTGGTGAAATGGCTGGGGATTAGTGACGGCAACATGGAGGAAGGCTCGTTTCGCTGCGATGTGAACGTGTCAGTGCGGCCTAAAGGCCAAGCCGAATTCGGCACCCGGCGTGAGATTAAAAACCTGAATTCATTTCGTTTTATGCAGCAGGCGATTGATTTTGAAGTGGACTGGCAAATCGAACAGATTGAATCGGGACGGCAAATTCAGCAGGCGACCGTGTTGTTTAATCCGAATACCGGCGAAACCAGAGCCATGCGCAGCAAGGAAGAGGCCAACGATTACCGTTATTTCCCTGACCCCGATTTATTGCCGGTATTAATCGATGAAGCCTTAAAAGCCAAAATCAAAGCCGATTTGCCGGAATTGCCGACTGCCAAAAAGCAACGCTTTATTAATCAATATCAGTTAGATAACGACGCTGCAACTATCTTAACCTCCTCACGCTTTTTAGCGGATTACTACGAAAATGTAGTCACAGAATCAGGCTGCGAAGCAAAATTATCTGCAAACTGGATTGTTGGGGATTTATTAGGCGCGTTAAATAAAGCCGGTTTAGAAATTAGCCAGTCTCCAATTGAGGCATCGCGACTAGCCGGATTATTAAAACGCATTGCCGATAACACCATTTCCGGCAAAATTGCCAAACAGATTTTTGATACGCTTTGGGAAAGCGCTCAAACGGCTGATGAAGTGATTGATGCGCAAGGGCTACGGCAAATTACTGATACCGGTGCCATTGCGGCGATTATCGACGAAATTATTGCGGCGAATCAAAAACAGGTCGAGCAATATCGAGGAGGTAATGAAAAAGTGTTCGGCTTTTTTGTCGGCCAAGTGATGAAAGCCATGCAAGGCAAAGCTAATCCTGCGGAAGTGAATAAATTGTTGAAAGACAAACTTCAATAAGCTGCGTTTATTGAAACCGTCTTCTTAATCTTAAATTTTAAAACTGAATGATCATGGCAGAATTTAAAAAATATCATTGTCTGGAATGCGAACATATTTACGATGAAGCCAAAGGCGATCCTGATAGCGGATTTCCGCCGGGAACATTGTGGGAAGACATTCCTGATGACTGGGATTGCCCGATTTGCGGCGCACCAAAGAGCTTTTTTGCCTTGATGGTTGAATAAAGGCAAGCAAATTTTTTTAAGGTTTTTTAGTTATTTGAAACAGGTACAGAATGACTCAAACATCGGACACTGGTGCTAATTTGCTAAATGCAGAGCCGGCTGAAACTGAAAAAGCTACACCCAAATTTGATGTCTTTGCTCGCGGTGTCGCAACTGGCTTGGTTGCAACAGTGATTGTTGAAACGGGGAAAAGTGCTGTCAGCATCCTTGCCAAAAAACCGCTGGTAGTTCTTGCTGCCGGTATTGCGACTGGATATTTTGCCCATAAATATCGTAAAGAGATTATTTTGTCGACCGATAAAGTCACAGAGCAAACCAAAGATTTTGTGGTGCGACAAAAGAACAGTTTTGTGGAAATGCTGGGCGAGAGTGAGAAAAGTTAAACATTCTAGCAGCGAAGGCTTTGCGCTTTATTTTTGACAACCGAGCTTTATAGTAACGTTCGCGTTGAGCTTGTTTAACCAGACTAACGCGACGATAACTCAGCCCGAATAGTTTTATACTCAACAGCGCAACGCATCCGGCATAAAAAACTCGCTGACCAGCATCGGCTGGCCGTCAATGGCATAAACGGTACGCCTGCCGCAGGTTTTCCCTGTAATTGCCACCTGCCGCTTCAATTGTGGCGTCCAGATTTTCTCAGCAATACAGCAAATATCAGTTTCTAGCCGCACCAGATTGGGGTAGGAAAAAATCACCTCACCTAATGGTCGGGTACCTAAATTCGACAACTTGCGTTTGGCAATATTGATGGTGGCTTGCGGCAGTACAGTTCGGGCTAAAATCAACGGTTTATTGTCGATATGCAGCAATACTTCCCTGATTAAGCTATAACGGTGACAAGGCAAATGCAGGCGCTGACTTTCCGTTAAAAAAGGCGATTGCCATTGCTGAAACAAAACTCTTACTGCCACGCCGGGGCCGTAACAGTTGCGTAAGCGTTGGGTTAAAGACCCGGGTTCATAAACCCAGGATTGCAGATTTTTGGGTAAGGCATGGCGCGTTCCCAATCGATTAACAAGCCAGTGGGGATTCTGGTTAAATAAAAAACTGCGGGCAGGCAATGAACACAACCTCAATGGTGGCATCGGCAAATCAGCATCAACACAGAGGCTGACCGAATAATGAACAGCAAAACGATTCAGTTATGACTCACGAAGACAAAATCTCTTGATTAACACGGCATCCGATTAACCAGTCAAACTTAGAATCGGGGTCTAAATCCTTCCGTGGTTAGCTTGCCGAGCCACAATGCCCTTCGACAAGCTCAAGGCAGAACGTTTCACTTAGAAATCGGGATATTATTTTCAGCAACATCCTTGGCATCAAAAGCGTTTTTCAATGACCCCGATACTTCTTAATTATAAGGGACCGTATTTAAAATCATCACCCCATCCATTTCCACACCCACGCCTTTTGGCAATGCTGCCACGCCAACAGCGGCGCGGGCAGGGTAGGGCTGCTGAAAATACTCGGCCATGATTTCATTAACAATAGGAAAGTTGGTCAAGTCGGTTAAATACACATTCAGTTTTACGATGTCAGATAAATCACCGTCGGCAGCCTGTGCCACCGCTTTTAAATTTTCAAACACCTGGCGAATATGTGCTGCAATATCACCTTCCGCAACTTCCATTGTTTCTGGGACTAACGGAATCTGCCCTGACAAATAAATGGTGTCATAAACTTTGATTGCTTGAGAATAAGTGCCAATTGCTTGCGGAGCGTTAGGGGTGTTAATAACTTTTTTGCTCATTTTCTATTTTTAAAAGTGTGTTAATAAAAAACAGGATTTCAACAACGCCAAAGCAATCCTGAAAGTCCTGTCAATCCTAAAAATCGTGTTTTAAATCCGCCCCAGTTTTAGCACCGGAGTCAGTTTTTTCAATTCCCGGATAATGGCGGCCAAATGAACTCTGTCACGCACTGACAGGGTAATTAAATCAATCGAAACTTTTGCATCCTGATGGGTAATATTAACATTTTCGATATTGGAGTTCATTTTTGAAATCGTCGAAGTAATCATCGCCAAAGTGCCGGGCTGATTCAAGACTTCCAGGCGAATGCAGGCCGAAAACTCATTGCGCGGCTCCTGGGCCCATTCCACATTCAACCAGCTGGTGTGGCGTTTTCGCACTTCCTGAATGTTTTTGCATTCATTGCTGTGCACTACAATGCCTTTGCCGGGGTTAAAAAAGCCAACTATTGAGTCACCGGGAATCGGGCGGCAACATTTCGCCAGACTGACAATCATTCCTTCCGTGCCTTTGATGACCAATGGCGTTTTTGAACCTTTGTTTTTATTGCCGCCGTTAAGCGTCAATGCAACTTGCGCGTCATCCTGAGTTAAACGTTTGGCAACCAAAAACGGCATTTTATTGCCCAGGCCGATGTCTTCATAGACTTGATCCATCGATTGTCTTTTCATCACTTTCAGCAGCTCTTTAATCCGCTCCGCTGGAATTTCTGCCAGCGACAAGCCATTGTCCTGCAATTCGTTTTCCAGCATTCGCCGCCCTAACTGCACCGCTTCCTGCTGTTGAAAATGGCGTAAATAACTGCGGATACAGGCGCGGGCTTTGGCGGTGATGACAAAATTCAGCCAGGTTGCGTTAGGCCGCGACCAGGCGGTAGTAATAATTTCTACCGACACGCCGTTTTCCAATACCGTTTGCAGCGGTACCAGCTGTTTATCAATTCGTGCGGAATTGCAGGTGTTGCCAATATTGGTGTGTACCGCATAGGCAAAATCCACCACTGTGGCGCCGCGCGGCAATTTCACGACCTTGCCTTTCGGGGTAAAAACAAAAATTTCCTGCGGGAATAAATCAATTTTTAAATTCTCGATAAACTCCATGGAGTTACCGGCGGATTTTTCAATTTCCAGCAATTCGCGTAGCCATTCATTGGCCTGTACTTGCGGGTTTTTATCGCTGTCAGGAGTTTTATACAGCCAGTGTGCCGCAATCCCTGATTCAGACAGGCGGTGCATTTCATGGGTTTTAATCTGGATTTCAATTGGCACACCATAAGGGCTATTGGTAGTGGTGTGCAAACCTTGATAGCCATTGGCTTTGGGCAAGGCGATATAATCTTTAATCCGCCAGGGGATGGGTTTATACAAACTATGAACCTGACCTAGAATCCGATAGCAGCTATCAGCCTCATCACAAAAAATCCGAAACGCATAGACATCAAAGACATCTTCAAAAGAGATTTTTTTGCGCTTCATTTTGTAATAAATACTGGGAATGTGCTTTTCCCGTCCGACCACCTGGGCCTTGATGTTGGCTTTTTCCAAGCGTTGTTTTAACGAGCTTTCAATACTGTTAAGAATTTCGCGGCGGTGTCCACGGGCTTTTTTAACCGCATGATTTAACACTTTATAGCGGGTCGGATACATCGCCTGAAAACTCAACAATTCCAGACGATGCCTGATTTCATTCATCCCTAAGCGGTTGGCAATCGGGATGTAAATATCCATGGTCTCTTTGGCAATCCGGTATCGGGCCTCGGCTTTCATGGATTCGATAGTCTGCATATTGTGCAAACGGTCGGCAAGCTTGACCATAATCACCCGTAAGTCTGCCGCCATCGCCATAAACATTTTGCGGACGTTTTCCGCTTGAGCTTCGGCGCGGGATTTATCGCCAATTTTGGTGAGTTTGGTAACGCCGTCAACCAAATCGGCCACTTCATTACCAAACTTTTCTACCAGTTGCTCTTTGCTAATCGCTGTATCTTCAATCACATCGTGCAGAATCGCCGCCATGATGCCGTGGCTGTCCATGCACATGTCTGCCAGGCTGATGGCGACCTGTACCGGATGGCAGATATAAGCCTCGCCACTTTTACGAAACTGCCCTTCATGCGCTTTCGCGGCACATTCATAAGCACGAATCACATCATCAATCTGTGCCTGATCCAAATAGCCTTCCAAAATAGCACACAACCGCGCGATCAGCTTATCCTGCGGGCGTTCTATCTGAGGTTCAGCGATGATGTTTTTCATTTTAGCCTACGTTTAAAACCGGAATGAGCTATGCGCAGCGTGACCGACCTGATGCAGCATCTCAATATTATCAACAGTCACATGGCCTGCTGCAATTTCACGCAATGCCACCACGGTGTCTTTGTCTTTGCCGCGTTTTACAAATTCATCCGCACCAGACTGAAGTTGCCGCGCCCGTTGGCTGGCCAATAACACCAGTTTGAAACGGTTTTCTACATTTTCCAAACAATCTTCAATCGTAACTCTAGCCATTTTGATACCTATTAAAAAATCTGCTTGTAGCAGAGAATGTTACCTTGCAAATGCAAAGCAAATAAAATGCCAAGCATTATATAAAAAAACAAGGGTTCTTTGCAGAACCCTCTTAAATTTCGTGAAGTACAACAGATGTTTTGTACTTGAAAATTTATTAAATTACGCGCCGCGCTCAGCTAAGATAGCTACGGCCGGTAATGTTTTGCCTTCCAGAAATTCCAGAAAAGCGCCGCCACCGGTAGAAGTGTAAGACACTTGCTCACTGATGCCATATTTATCAATCGCTGCCAGTGTATCGCCGCCGCCTGCAATTGAGAATGCCGGACTTTGCGCAATGGCATCCGCAACCACTTTGGTGCCATTGCCAAACTGTTCAATTTCAAACACGCCAACCGGACCATTCCAGACGATGGTTTTGGCTGATTTTAAAATCTCGGCATATTGTTTGGCCGTTTCAGGGCCGATATCCAGCACCATATCATCATCAGCAATATCAGCAACGTTTTTCACAGTTGCCGCCGCAGTGTCGGAAAACTCTTTCGCACAAACCACATCAACCGGCACCGGAATATCAGAGCCGTTGGCTTTCGCCACGTCCATCAAACGTTTGGCTTCGGCAACCAAATCCGCTTCAAACAAGGATTTGCCGACTGAATAACCGGCGGCGGCGATGAAGGTATTGGCAATGCCACCGCCAACGATAAGCTGATTCACTTTTTGCGACAGCGAGTCCAGAATGGTCAATTTGGTGGAAACTTTAGAGCCGCCAACGATAGCGACCAATGGTTTTTCAGGGTGTTCCAATGCCTTGCCTAACGCATCCAGTTCCGCACTTAATAACGGACCGGAGCAGGCCACTTTCGCAAATTGCGCTACCGCATGGGTTGAGGCTTGGGCTCTGTGAGCGGTTCCGAAAGCATCCATTACGAACACATCACACAACGCGGCCATTTTTTTGCCCAGGTCTGCATTGTTTTTGCCTTCGCCGGCATTAAAACGCACGTTTTCACACAGCACCACTTCACCTGCGGCGACTTCGATGCCGTTTATCCAGTCTTTTTCCAGACGTACCGGTTTGCCCAATAGCTCCTGCAAACGCGCAGCCACAGGTTTCATGCTGGATTCTTCATCATAAACACCTTCTTCCGGGCGACCCAAATGTGACATCACCATCACTGCCGCGCCTTTTTCCAAGGCGATTTGAATCGTTGGCACGCTGGCTTTAATTCGTAAATCACTGGTGACTTTGCCATCTTTCACAGGTACGTTTAAATCCTGGCGAATCAGAACACGTTTACCGGCTAAATCTAAATCAACCATTCTAATAATGGGCATAATTACTCCTTTTTAAGTTTGAGAGGGTTATATTAAGTTTTGTGAAATTCTTAGGCCTGCTTCCATTTAATGGAGCAGCCGATGCTGGGAATTTGTTCTTTCGGCCCTTGTCCGGTTTGCGCAACCAATTTCATTGCCTCAAACAAATCCCGGCGTGTACCTTCCGCTGCGGTTTCTTTGCGGCTGGCATCGAGACGACCGCGATATTGCAATTGCAAATCTGCGTTATAGCCAAAAAAATCGGGGGTACAAACCGCGCCATATTGTTTGGCGATTTCCTGGGTTTCATCCAGTAAATAGGGAAATGGAAAATCCAGTTCTTTGGCTAACGTTTGCATGTTTTCAAAAGAGTCAGCCGGATATTCTGTCGGGTCATTTGACATGATGGCGACCGAATTAATTCCCAAGGCCTTTAATTCCAAAGCATCGCGGATAATTCGCTGTTGCACGGCTTTTACGTAAGGACAGTGATTACAAATAAACATGACCAGCAAGCCTTTTTCGCCCATACAGTCACGCAAATCCCAGTATTTGCCATCCACACCTAATAATTCAAAAGGAATTGCAAGTTTACCAAATTCACATACCGGAGTTTCCAAGCTGACCATTTTGTATCTACCTTTTTTAAAGAAATTTTCTCTGTACATGACAAAAAATAACTCGTTGAAAATGTGACAAAATATTATATTTTTGCGAAACGAAAGATTATGTCCCACTTCAACGAGCTATCAACTATGTTAAACCAACACTTTCGC
>CAIQWF010000166.1 GCA_903875455.1 uncultured Pseudomonadota bacterium | reverse complement strand
TCTCGAAATTCTCTACGACATTCCGATCGAAAAAATAAACACCTGCCATATTTTCTACGTTGAAGAAAAACTCAATAAAAAGATTTTTCAGCAAAGCCTGCAAAAAATTGTGCCGATATTAACGGTAAGCAGCGATGGTAATTTTGTTAAAGAAGGAGGAGTGATTGAGTATTATCCCGAAGATGGCAAAATTAAAATGCGGGTTAATTTAAAAATGATGAATCAGGCAAAATTAATCATCAGCTCAAAACTGTTGCGGTTAATGGACAGTTCTTTTTAAAGCCGATAGCTATGTTTGCTCTCTATTCCTTACCCATCAGAAAAAAAATCACCCGGTTAATTAGTATTGTGCTGGCTGTGGCCTTGTTGCTGACCCTGACAATGCTAATGCTGATACAATTTGACCGCAAATCCACAGCTCTGCGGCATCGCGTGGAAATCCAGGCCGATATTATTGGTGCCCAGGTAGAACCTGCGGTTAAATTTAATGATCAAAAAGGAGCCGAAGAGGAAATACTCTCTGCATTAAAAGCCGATGCTCTGATTTTGTCAGCCTCTGTTATCACGGAAGATAATGAATTTGTGGCACGTTATGTCAATCCGCTCAATCCGCCAGATCGAGAGTTGCTGCCGGATTTTCTCAAGACTGAAGAAATCATTTCGCGGTCGTTTGTTCATAAAGGCAATGCCATTAAGCTTACGCCAATCAAAGGCCAGGTTTCGATTACGGTTGATTTACAGCCGTTATATCAGCAGATGGTCAGTGATGTTGTAATCAGCATTGTTATAGGAATATTTTTTTTGTTCTTGGCGATAATTCTTTCGCGCCGTGCCATTGAACAAATCACTCAGCCCATTTTGGATCTGGCAGACACCACCAAAAAAATTGCCAGCGGCAAAGACTACACGATTCGGGCCCAAGTGATTGGTAATGATGAAATCGCCGACTTAACCTGTAGCTTCAATGAAATGCTGTCCGAGATTCAGTCGCGTGATGATGGTCAGGAAGCTATTGTCGAAAAGCGCACCGCCCAGTTATCCAAAGCCAAGCAAAAGGCAGAGCAGGCGAGTAAGGCCAAAGACGAGTTTTTAGCCAATATGAGTCATGAACTGCGCACCCCGATGAATGCGATTATCGGCTTGAATTATTTGCTGACAACAACAAGTCTTACGCCAAAGCAACATGATTATGTGACAAAAACTACCGCAGCGGCCGAATTGTTGTTAGAAATTATTAACGATGTCCTGGATTTATCCAAAATTGCCGCAGGCCAGCTTAAGCTGGAACAAACCGATTTCAGCCTGAATCAGATAATTGACAGTTTGGTTGCCATTTTTTCAATCAAGGCTTATGAAAAAGGCGTGGAGCTGATTATTTATTGCCCCCCCGAAATTCCTGAAAACCTTCTGGGGGATTCATTTCAGCTCCAGAAAGTCCTCAACAATTTGGTGGCAAATGCGCTGAAATTTACTGAAAAAGGCGAAGTTTTGCTGTCGATTGAAATCATCGGGCAGTCAGAGCACGATGTTAATTTGCTATTTTCCGTCACCGACACCGGCATAGGTATTTCCGCAGATTATTTGCCAAAAATTTTTATGCCCTTTTCCCAGGAAGATGTATCGACAACCCGCAGGTTTGGCGGAACGGGTCTGGGATTGAGTATCAGTCAGGAAATTATCCAGAAAATGGGCGGAGAAATTAAAATTGACAGTCAGGAAGGTCAAGGCAGCCGTTTCTTTTTCAGCTTAACCTTAAAGAAAAGTGCCAATTCTGCCGAAAATCGGTTATTAACCAATAAAACTCTGCTGAAAGATGAGAATATTTTAGTAGTTGAAGCGAATGAATCCAGCAAAAAGGTGCTGGAAAAATTACTTAAACCACGTGCTCAATTAGTGCAATCTGTTGCAAGTCTTGAGGCTGCGGTTATAGCGCTAAAAAGGGGAGTTGAGAGCTGCAACCCTTATACGCTGTTAATAGTTGACAGTAACGTCACCGAACAAGCAGACAATGCAGAAAATCAGCAGATTTTTGTAACTATCAATCAGATGTATCATTTGCTCGTTGTTTTGCTCACTGCATTTTCCACACATGAAAAATTAACCGTAGAGTATGCAGGCGTTGAAAAACTTGTTAGCAAACCTGTTATGGCAGGGACATTGTTTAATCGGCTTTGTGAGCTGTTGCACAAAAGCGTTTTCACAGAGGATTGCCCGCAAACCCCTAGCTGCAAGGTTTTGAGTTTATCCCGCAAGCGGATTTTGCTGGCTGAGGATAATCCTATCAATCAGCAGGTTGCCTGTGAGATGCTGCAAATGCAGGGCCTCTCGGTGTCTGTGGTTGATAATGGTCAACAGGCGCTGGATATGCTAAAAGAACAGGATTTTGACCTGGTTTTTATGGATATCCAAATGCCCGAACTGGATGGTTATGAAACGGCAAAAATAATTCGTCAATCATACAGCGCGAAACAATTGCCGATTATTGCAATGACCGCTCATGCCCTGGAATCAGACAAGGGAAAATGTCTGGCCGCCGGTATGGATGGCTATATCAGCAAGCCTATTAATCCTGAAGTGCTGACGCAGTTATTGATTAAGTATCTAGGGCAAATTGCAGAACCGCAGCCGGCTTTGCCATCAACTCCCGAAGCTGTCTTCCAGTTTCCGCAAACAGCGGATATCGATTTTCAGGATGGCTTAATCCGGTTAAAAAATAATCAAACTCTTTATGTTAAATTGCTGGAGATGTTCATTGCCAAGCATGGCAAAGCCGTGAGTGAAATAAAGCAGGCTATTGCCGATGATAACTTACAGGTCGCTATTTCTGTTGCGCATACCATTAAAGGGGCTGCGGTTAATCTGGGAGCGCATAAAATTTCAAATCTGGCCGGAGCAATAGAAACTTCGTTAATCAATTATGAGACTATTCCTGAAACACAGCTGAGTTTGTTCGCAGAGGCTTTAGATGGATTCAATAATGCTGTCAAACTTATTATTCTACTGGAATAAATAAGTCGAGGGATAAATTCCAGGCTATATCCCCGTTAAAACGCAATCACCAAACTAATCACAATTGCTATCAACATCACCGATACCGAAGCCAGCATGTTGCTTAATAATTGCGGAGCAAAACACAACATTAATCCCAGACCTAGCATCATGTTGCCGGACAGCAGTTTTAACAGCCGCCCTTCCCGTTCCGACAGTTTTTTGCTGCCTAAAGTGAAGGTGAATATCGCCACAATCAGCAATAGCGGCAGAATATAAATAAAATTATACAAAGCCAGATACAGGTAATATTGGCCGCTACTTAAAGCGCTCAAAGTAAGGACGCGGGTATAAACCATCGGAAATCCGGCTGTGCATAATAATTCATAACTATTCGCAGCAATTGCCAACAGGGCCGTTGCCCCCAACATCAACGGCCATTCGGCGGTTTGGGTGATGGTACGCATTTTTTGAAACAGCCTGGGCTTTGCCGATTCAGGAATCGAGAGCGAAATCCCCTGCTGGAAGAAAAAATAATCCTTAATATTAATCACACCTACCGTAACGGCAATAATACCGGCCAGCGCCGTGATAAAAGACAATTGCCGGGTGAACAAAAACAGATTTAGCCAGGCTGCCATAAACAGGAAATACATAATGCCTGAAACCAGCACAAACGTGCCGCCAATCAGGGTAATACGCCAGCGGTCTTTGCTATGGACAATAAGGCTTAACAAAAAGCACAGCACAAAAAAGGCGCAGGGATTGAAAGCATCCAGACCGGCAATAATCAAGGTGAAAACCGGTAAAGAAAAATCCTGATAATGAATTTTTCCAAGTAACGGTAACTCAATGGTTTGACTGGCAAATTGGTTTTCAGCGCTTTTTTGACGCGATTCATGGCAAGCCAATAGTTTGTTTTCCAGCTCTTTACCGCTGCTGGCTGCACCATTAAAGCCAACCAGAATTTGCCCGCAAAAAATAAAGCCAGGTACTGCGTTTGCCGGGGCTTTTAATTGTGTCGCCATTTGAAGATACAGATTTACGTTTTCGCGATTATTAATCAAATCATGACTATGCAGTTTCAACCAGGAATAACGCCGCGCCAGGTTATCAACAAACGGTTTGGCCTGTAGGCAATGCGGGCAAAAATGCGACCAGAAAAAATATAAATCTACGGTTTGTTCAGTGACCGCCTGATTTTTTGGTGCAGGTAAAGGCGATTTTTCATCAGCATTAACGGCCAGCGAAGACAATCCCAATAACAGGGTAAAAATGATAATTTTAAACATTGATGACCTCGTGAAAGACAACAACAGGAGTTGCTTGATTTTTCAGGTTAAACTGGACAATTTCTGAGTATTTTATGACACCTACACTGCCACCGTTAAGTTTATATATTCACATTCCCTGGTGCGTACAAAAATGCCCATATTGTGATTTTAATTCTCATGCCGTTAAATCGCCGATACCTGAACAACAGTATGTACAAGCATTGTTGACTGACTTGCAGCGTGATGTCGCATCTTTCAAAATAAACAGAGCTATCAGCAGCATTTTTATCGGTGGCGGCACGCCGAGTTTATTTTCACCTGCGGCGCTTGATAGTTTATTAACCGGGATTCAAGCGCATGTCAGCTTGAAAGCCGATGCAGAAATCACGCTGGAAGCCAATCCCGGCACGGTTGAAAGCCAAAAATTTGCAGAATTCAGGGCGCTGGGGATTAACCGGCTTTCACTTGGCATTCAAAGTTTTAACGACCGGCATTTAAAAAAACTCGGGCGGATTCATGATGCCCAACAAGCTTTGGCCGCAGTGGAAATGGTGCATGATGCCGGTTTTGAAAATTTCAATCTGGATCTGATGTTTGGTTTGCCGGAACAAACACTGGAAGAAAGTTTGAACGACATTCAAACTGCAATCGGATTAAGTCCGCCGCATTTATCGTTTTATCAATTAACTTTGGAACCAAACACCTATTTTCACCGTTTTCCGCCTAAATTACCGGAAGATGAGGTGATTTTTGCCGCCCAGCAACAGTGCCAGCAATTACTGGCAAAAAACGGCTATCAGCAATATGAAGTTTCGGCCTATAGCAAAGCAGGAATGCGTTGCAAACACAATTTGAATTATTGGCAGTTCGGCGATTATTTAGGGATTGGTGCCGGTGCACACGGCAAAATCAGCTTGGCTTTACCGAATAAAATCATCCGTACTGTGAAAAGCAGAGGCCCTGAGATATATTTATCTGCACAGAATAATTCCAGCCAAATCCCTATTGCAGAGGAAGAGTTGCCGCTGGAGTTTTTGATGAATCATTTGCGCTTAAAACAAGGCTTTTCGTTAGCTGATTATCAGAGCGTAACCGGATTAACCGCAAATACACTGGAACCTGCTTTATCACAAGCCGTTACAGAAGGTTTGTTGATTAAAAAACAGAGCCATTATTATTGTTCTGAAACCGGCTGGAATTTTCTCGATGACATTTTGCAAAAATTTGTTTAGTCGGCAGCTTTGTATACTATAGGTAAAAAACTTAGCTGCTAAAATAAGAATGAATTGGCAGCTTGTCTCATCCGGTTATTTATCTTCCGTTTAAAATGTGATTTAAACTACCACGAAAAACTTTAATAGCGCTATAATTCTTCTATATTTTGTTTATACATTTAACGCTTATGCTTGATTATCAAAAAGAGTTTATTTCTTATGCCTTGGAGTGTGGAGTACTTAAATTTGGCCAGTTTCAGCTAAAATCAGGGCGCATCAGTCCTTATTTTTTTAACACAGGCTTGTTCAACACCGGGGCAAAACTTGACAAATTAGGTCGCTTTTATGCCCAAGCATTAATAAACTCAGGTTTTGCGGTTGATATTCTTTATGGACCTGCCTACAAAGGTATTCCGTTAGTCAGTGCAACCTCTATTGCCTACTCACGCATTACAAACAAAGACATTCCTTTCGCGTTTAACCGTAAAGAAGCGAAAGATCATGGTGAAGGCGGGGCGTTAGTTGGCTCTCCCCTGCAAGGTCGGGTGGTCATTCTTGATGATGTCATCACTGCCGGAACTTCGGTGCGTGAATCAGTTGACATTATTCGCAGTGCCCAGGCAACTCCTGCTGGCGTATTAATTGCTTTGGACAGGCAGGAAAAAGGCGTAGATAACATTTCAGCAACGATGGAAGTGGAACAACGATTTTCCATGCCAGTTAAGGCGATCATTTCTCTTGCAGATATTATTGAGTTTTTGCAGGCAGATACAAATAGAATGAATGAACTTGCTACCATCCAGCAATATCAACAGCATTATGGTATTTAAAAGAAGGGCAAAATAGTTAAATAAAGCCTGTTTTATCTAAACACTTTTTAATATTTGGTCTACAATGTATTGCAATAGTAACAACTGTTTTTAATTATTTTACGAGCGTCAGCACAAAAAGGCTTACCATGAGGAATTTGGAATTCAAAGAACAGCTGCATGAGTATACGCAGTGGCGTGAACAACTGATGCGTTCTATCGAGATGTATCGGGAGTGGCGTCGTCGTTACGGGATGACCGATCTTCACAGCACTGATACGATTTTAAATATTCTTAATGGTTTGGAAAACGACAGAATTACGCTAGCTTTTGCGGCTGAGTTTTCCCGTGGTAAAACAGAGTTAATCAACTCACTGTTTTTTGCTGAAACCGGAGTCCGGTTACTACCCTCCTCCCCAGGACGCACGACCATGTGTCCTACAGAGATTTTTTATGATAAGGAGGGCGGCAGTTATATTCGCGTTCTCAGTATTGAAACCCGCCTTGAAGACGACTCCCTGATTGAATACAAACAAAGACCTGAATGCTGGAAGCAGATTACGCTGGATTGTGAGTCTCCAACACAAATGCAGGAGGCATTCAAACAGCTGGTTGCAACCAAAGTTGTGCCACGGGAAGTGGCCGATAAACTGGGATTATGGAATGAGCACGAGGCAGCGGAACAGGGAATGGCAAATGCAACCACCGTTGAGATTCCTTACTGGCGACATGCCTTAATCAGTTTCCCTCACCCGCTATTGAAGGAAGGGTTGTGCATTCTCGATACTCCTGGGCTTAACGCACTTGGAACCGAGCCGGAACTTACCTTAAGCATGTTACCCAGCGCCCAGGCGATTGTATTCGTATTGGCGGCAGACACAGGTGTTACCAAAAGTGATTTGGAAATGTGGCGCAGCCATATTTGCAGCGCACGGAACAGTAAACAGGGACTTGCTGTGGTGATGAATAAAATTGATGCAATGTGGGAAGATTTGGCCGGTGAAAATGGCTACGAAGCATCAATTCAAAAACAGATTGCTACCTCAGCGACAGTTTTAAAGTTAGACCCTAACCTGATATTCCCAGTCTCTGCCAAACAAGCACTGTTGGCTAAAATCAATAATAATCCAGAACTGTTGGTAAAAAGTCGTCTGGCAACTTTAGAAAATTATCTCTCCGATGATATTTTAAAACAGCGCCGTCGTATTTTAATGGATACGGTAATTCGGGATATTGGCTTTCTGGTCAATGAATCGCTTAACCTAACCGAGACGAAAGTGGCCAATGCGGCCAAACAATTGGAAGAATTCATGAAAATGGATTTTGACAATAAAGACATGACTGGCAAACTCATGTCAGAAACCCGTGACCGGCAAAAAGCCTATATGGCAAACGTGGAAAACTTTCAGGCCAGCCGTCGGGTTTTCACGGTACAGGCGAAGATTTTAATCGACTCGTTTGCGAAAGAAAAAATTGATGCGATTATCAAAGACACCAAAGAGGATATGAGCAAAAGCTTGACCACTTATGGAATGAAGAAAAATATTCGCAAACTGTTTGATGAACTGCGCGACTTGTTGCAGGACTCTATTGATATTACCAACGAAACACGCCGTTTGGTTAAGGCCATCCATAAAAAGTTCCAGGATGAATATGGTTTCAAGGAAATAGAACCACAACTGTTTTCGATTAAACAATATCAGGAAGAGCTGGAGGCTATTTTTGAAGAAGGCGAGGCATTCCGTACCAGTGCCAAAACCACAATGACCGAACAAAGTGTTGTGGTAAGCAAGCTATACAGTACTTTAATTGTGAAAGCCAGAAACGTGCTGAAACAGGCTCATAAAGATGCCTTAACCTGGAGCAATGGTGTGCTTACTCCATTAATGCACCAGATCAAGGATCACAAAAAGCAAATTGAAAGCCGCTTGATGATGCTGAAAAAAATCAACGAGTCTAAAGGCAACGTCTCAGAAAATATCGCGCATTTAAAAGCCGAGCTGGAACCACTGAAAATGCAGCGTAAAGAACTGGCGTTCATTATCAAAGAAATGCAGCTGGAAGAGTTTCAAAAGCAATTTTTGGCTGATCAGTCAAAATAACCGTAAAAAACAAAGTAGCTGCGGCTAGATTTATTTAGCCGCTTCAGCTGGTTCTGAAAATTAAATCCCACACCCCATGCCCCAAGCGCATCCCGCGCTGTTCAAATTTTGTTAGCGGTCTATAGTCAGGACGTTCGCAATAAGTCTTGTTTTTGCTGGAATTAATCATTTTTTCATTGGCTGAAATAATCCCCAACATGTCTTTGGCATAATGCTCCCAATCGGTGGCAGCATGAAAATATCCGCCGGCAATCAGTTTTTTCGTTAATAACTCCACAAAGCTGGGTTTAACAATCCGGCGTTTATGATGACAGCGTTTTTGCCAGGGATCGGGGAAAAACAACTGCACTCCGGCCAGACTGTGGTCTGCAATGCGTTGCTCTAAAATTTCAATGGCATCATGATGATAAATTCTGACATTGCTGAGATTTTTTTGCTCCAGCAACAGCATTAAACGGCCAACGCCCGGTCTGTGAACCTCAATGCCAAGATAATTCAAATGCGGATTTGCTTCTGCCATTGCTGCGAGGCTGTCGCCATTGCCAAAACCAATCTCCAGAATCAGCGGAGCCTGACGTTGAAAAGCCTGGTTAACATCACAGGATTGGGCAGGGTCTAAGCAGTATTTATCCCAAAGTGTTTCCAGCGCATTTTTCTGGCTGGCAGTGGCTCGCCCCTGGCGACGCATAAAACTACGGATTCGACGTGGAGTGTTTTCTTCAGTAACGGACATAAATTTTTTTAAACTAAAAAGCTATTTTTTTATTAACAGAGGCAGAAATTTCCCAAAGCTGCCATTCGGTGCCTGAATATCCAGCAGCAATGCCAACGTTGAGGCAATATCGGTTATTTCAACGGCTTGCAAAGATTGCCCCGCTGATATTTTCCATCCATACCAGAGCAACGGCACATGGGTATCATAACTATAAGCAGAACCGTGCGTGGTTCCGGTGGATTTATCCGAATCTATCCAGCCGGGCGCGTAACTGACCATCAAATCACCGGAACGCAGAGGATTATATCCTAATTGGATGTAACGGTTTATCCCCGCATTAAAGAATGAGTTGTTTAAGGCCTCTTTACTAACCGTTGCCACTACGCCGTTGAAGGTCATTAAAAAATCAGCCACAGTGTTAGTCACTTCCGCTTTTGAAAGTTTCAGGCCAGCAAGCTTTTTAGGGTCAAAAAACACCTGCTGATTGGAATAATCCAGCAATAAATCCTCACCATATTTATCCAGTAGCAGCTTTTTCAATGCGGCATTGATTTCCTTTTCTTTAACATTACCTGCTGGAATTTTCAGACTGGCAAGGTAAGAAGGCGATTCTACTGCGCCATGATCTGCGGTTAAAAACAGCAAAACCTGTTCCTTTCCCACCCAGGTATCCAAAAATTTCAACAGATCGGCTAAATCATGATCCAAGCGCAGATAAGTGTCTTCGACTTCCACAGAGTTTGGCGCAAACTGATGGCCGACATAATCGGTGGCAGAAAAACTCACCGTCAGCATATCAGTGACCGGATGTTTGCCCAATTTTTCCGCCTGAATGGTTTCAATGGCAAAATCTTTGGTCAGAGTATTACCAAAAGGGGTGGTTTTAATCAGGTCAAAATTCCCATTGGCTGCGGCAAGCTTTGGTAAATCGTGCGGAAATACCGGCCTGGTCTCACCATGAAAGGAGCGTTCAAAGTTATTATCATCGCTTAAACTCTCGCTGTAATCTGCAACCGGCAGCAAGGTTTGCCAAGGCTGTGCCAGATAGGTTTTGGCCAAAGCTTTGCGATTAAAGGCATTAACCCAGTCTGGAAGCTGCGCCATATAATAGCTGCTGCTAATCCAGTTGCCGGTGACTGAATCAAACCAGTAGGCTGCGTTAGCAAGATGGCCGGCGGGCAAGATTGCGCCCCGATCTTTCAAGGCAATGCCAATCACTTTGGACTGACTATTATTGGATAGTTTTAGCTGGTCGCCAATCGTGGTGCTCAGCATGTTTTTAGGCGACATTTGCCCGGATTTTTCTGAGCCGCCTACCGCGTGCACCTCCAAATCATCCGTGCAATAAATTTTTTTGTTGCCAGCCTTATCAAACCAGTTATTGGCAATAATCCCGTGCACTGCCGGCGTGGTTCCGGTGTAAATCGAAGCGTGGCCGGGGCCGGTATAAGTCGGCACATAATTATAATGACTGTCTTTAAAGAAAAAACCTTGATTAACCAGGCGTTTGAATCCACCGTTGCCGTATTTAGGCCAGTATTTATAGATAAAGTCCGCCCGCATTTGATCGACAACAATTCCAATCACCAGCTTGGGCTTAGTGGAAAAGGTAGATTTTGCAGATTCTGCGGCATAGACAGAATCACAAAAAATCCAGAGCAGTGAAATTATCAGAATTTTTTTCATGGTGTCGGTTATTGATTTTAAAGTTAGTTTTTTCTGGGTATGGAGTTTTGAATTGCGGTTATCGACAACCACAAGGGATTGCCCTTACGGCAAAGAGTTAAGCTTTGGGATTATCCCGAACCCAGGTTATGTAGTATATTTACGAACACTATTGTGATTGTTTCGTTAAACCTTATCAACAGCCAGGCAGATTTTCTGCACAGAGTTTTAATTTATGAAACCTACACCGCTCACCTCTTCCCAGCTTTATAAACCTTGCAATCTGGAGCAACTAAAATTCACTTCAACCGAAGAGCTTGAGGATATTGAGATTACCGTGGGGCAGGAGCGTGCGGTGGAGGCAATCAAGTTTGGTATCCGTCTGCACAAAAACGGCTATAACATTTTTGCAATGGCTCCGGCCGGCACCGGCAAATTGACCACGGTAAAGCAACTGGTTGAACACGAAGCCAGCCGCCAGGCGATTCCTTCCGACTGGTGCTATGTCCATAATTTCAGGCAGGCCGCCAAACCAACGGCGATTGAGCTGAAACCCGGACAGGGCAAGGTTTTTAAAAACGATATGGAACAGCTGATTGATGAGCTGAGTGTGGCGATTCCAGCCGCTTTTGACGGTGATGAATACCGTTCCAGAGCCGGAGAAATTGAAAGCCAGTCCCGACAACGGGAAATCAGGGAACTTAGCGAGTTGCGCGACAAAGCCGCCAATGCCCATATTATTCTCATCGAAACTTCAGGCGGTTACAGTTTTGTTCCGGCTGATGAACATAATGAAGCGATTAGCCCTGAGCAATTTAACAAGTTTGATAAAGATAAACAGCACCAGATACAAAACAGTATTCTGGAGTTGCAGGAGCAACTGGAGACGCTGCTAAAACACTTTCCCTCCTGGCGCAAGGAAACCAAACGCAAATTGCAGGCCCTGAACCGGGAAATTGCCGAACTGGCGGTGAATCACAGCATTGATGAGCTGATTGAAAAATATGCCAATCATGAGCTGATTTTGAAGTATTTGCAGGATGTGCAAAAGGATATTATTGAGCATGTCCGCGATTTTATTCCCCACAGTGAAAAAATGCTTTCCTTTATGGAATTGCCGCAGGAGCCAAATCCGTTTAAACGCTATCAGGTCAATTTAATGGTGGATTTCAGCGGCAAAAAATCGGCACCGGTGGTGTATGAAGATCATCCCAATTATAGCAACCTGCTGGGACGCATCGACCATCAGGCCCACATGGGCTCACTGTTTACCGATTTTACCCTGATTAAACCGGGAGCCTTACATCAGGCCAATGGCGGTTATTTGATTCTGGATGCCCGAAAACTGTTGCAGCAACCCTACAGTTGGGAAACCTTGAAACGCACTTTGCAGGCCAGGGAAATTCGGATTGAATCGCTGGAGCGGGCCTTGAGTTTAATCAGCACTTCATCGCTGGAACCGGAACCGATTCCGCTGAATGTGAAACTGATTCTGGTCGGCGAACCGCTGATTTATTATTTGCTCTGTTTTTATGACCCGGAATTTCATGATTTATTTAAAGTGGCGGCTGATTTTGATTATTCGGTGTCCAGAGAAAGCAGCATTGCGGAATATGCCCGATTATTAGCGACGATTGCGCGGCAGGAAAAACTCAAACCGCTGAGCCAGAATGCGGTGGCCAGAGTGATTGAGCATAGCTCCAAAATGGTCGGCGATGCTGAAAAACTGTTTACCCATCTGCGCAGTATCAAGGATTTATTAACCGAAGCGAATTATTGGGCGGAAGATAACGGCCATCAGCATATCACCAACAGTGACGTGCAGCAGGCGATAGATCACAGAATTCACCGGCTGGATAAAATCAGGGAAAAGCTTTATGAAAACATTCAGCGCGGCACGATTCTGATTGATATTGCCGATAAAGTCATCGGCCAGATTAACGGTTTGTCGGTATTGCAACTGGGGGAGTTTTCTTTTGGAATGCCGTCCCGTATTACCGCGACCACCCGTCTTGGCACTGGAAAAGTTGTCGATATTGAACGTGAAACCGAGTTAGGCGGCGCGATTCATTCCAAAGGAGTGTTGATTTTATCCAGTTTTATCGCCGCCCGTTATGCCCGGAAAAGTCCGTTTTCAGTCGCAGCCAGTCTGGTGTTTGAACAGTCTTATGGTCATGTGGAAGGCGACAGTGCGTCGCTGGCGGAACTTTGTGTGATTTTGTCGTCGCTGGCGCAGATTCCGTTGCGGCAGGATTTGGCGATTACCGGCTCCGTGAACCAGCTGGGACAGGTTCAGCCGATAGGCGGGGTGAATGAAAAAGTTGAGGGCTTTTTTGATATTTGCGCAAAACAGGGTTTGAGCGGAACCCAGGGCGTGATTATTCCAGCCAGCAATATCAAGCATTTGATGCTGCGCTGGGACGTGGTTCATGCCGTGCAGGCCGGACAGTTTAATGTTTATGCGGTGACAACGGTGGATGAGGCGCTGGAATTGCTCAGTGATCTGGAAGCGGGCGTGGCGAATAAACAGGGGCATTATCCGCCGAATTCCTTTAACGGTCAGGTTGACAAGCAGCTGCTGCAATTTACCGCGATACAGAAAAGTTTTAATGAAAAGACCGAGAATAACGAAGCGACGGTGTAATCAGGAAACGCTGATTTTCGCGTCTAAGAGACGCTCCTGCTGCTTTTAATCTCGCTCAGGTATTTTAGAGCGCCGTGTTTTTTTAACGGGTTTGGTTTCCAGCAATGGCGCGGTGAGATTTTGATACATCTCGAACAAAAACGCCACCCGCGTCGCGTCGTCAGCATTTCCTGATTGTATAAATGCAGATTTTGAAAATCGCTGATTAACACGGCATTTCTTCATCTTTTAAACCGCTGAAATATTCGCTGGCCTGCTGATAGGCTTTATCCAAATCTTCACCTTTAGACTTCATCTCAATCAGCAGCAAGCTCCGAAAAAAGCCGTCAATCCGCCCTTGTCTGCCGCTGAGTTTTTTCACCCGTTTTTCAAACGACACGGCGCGGCGGTAATTCAACTCGAAGATTTTGCAAAACTCGATGATAAAACTTTGCGCTTCGCCCATTTCATAAACGGCATCTGCAAATTCTTTGGCAAATTTGGCGGCGTTGTTTCTTAAGGTTTCGATGGCTAACATAATTTCAAGTTTAAAAGATTAAAAATACCAAGCGTTAGAGTGACTATTTTTTCATGGACTCTATTTTGACACTAATAATCTAAATTAGCTTTGCTTTTGCTAACCAGACAATATTCCGGCTTTGACAAGCCTTGGGGTTATGATATGAGTAACAATGGATTATTACTGCGTGGATTAAGCACAGGCTGCCAGTTCAATCGCTTTCATTAACTTAATTGAAGCGATGAAAAAAGGATAAAACGAAAGGAAAGTTTTTATGGTGTCTAAGAAACTGGTAACGGAAATATTGCCCGCGCTATGATCTGGTGATCACAGATTTTGAATTTATTTAAACCTGGGAAAAAAGGCAAAAAAAAACCAGCTTTTAGGCTGGTATTATTTTTTAAGGTTTATTTTATTGGTGGGTCGTGCGCGATTCGAACGCGCGACCATCGCATTAAAAGTGCGGTGCTCTACCGACTGAGCTAACGACCCAACAAAGAAATGACATTATAGCAAGATTTTTGTATTATGCAACTACTTTTTAAAGAATCTACTATTTTTTCAGATAAAAGGCTAAAAGATGGGTATAGGGCTAACAGAAATCAAAATAAATTCGCTGGTAAAACTGTTTAACGAAAGAACCGGTAATCAGCTAGAGCTTATTTTGACAGCCAACCAAAAAGATAACACCATCCGTGGTTATGGCTTGAACTTTAAATCTTCCGAGGAAATCAGCCACTTTGTATCATTGCTGGCAGTAAAAGGCATCAAAGCCAAATACATAGAACCCGATGGTTTTATTGTCACAAACAAATAGCCAACTTTCTCAACATACAGAAGATTTCAGCGCAATTTCCACCCGGTTGCGCCCCCCTTCCTTGGCTCTGTAAAGAGCATTATCAGCACGAATCAACACCTCATCGCAATTGCTGTCAGAGATATCCATCGCCGCAATCCCGATACTGACCGTGATAAAAATCCTGGTGTTCTCAAGTTGCAACGGCGTATTTTTAACTTCCTGACACAATCGCTCAGCAAAAACAGTCGCCGCCGAAATACAGGTATCCGGCAATATAATCGAAAACTCCTCACCACCCAAACGTCCGGCAATATCGGTTTTGCGCAAATTATCCTGAATAATTGCCGTAAAGTGTTTGAGAAGGGCATCGCCAATTGCATGTCCATAAGTATCATTCACCCGTTTGAAGTGATCTATATCCAGCATCAGGACAGTCACATCATGGCTGTCAAAACGCTGCACACAGGCAAACTCCTCGTCCAGTTTCACCATAAAATGACGGCGATTAATCAGATTGGTGAGAAAATCCTTACAGGCCATTTCCCATAACTGCTCCTGTACCTGCTTGCGTTCGGTAATATCCTGTTTTATCCCGACAAAATGCCGAATAATGCCTTTTTCATCAGTCACCGGTGTAATCGTCTGCTCTTCGGTATAAAGTGAACCGTCCTTACGCCTGTTAATGATTTCACCAATCCAGGCCTCACCTGCCAAAATTGTTTCCCATAAATTCTGGTAAAACGCTTTATCATGCAAACCTGACTTGATTATTTCAGAGGGATTTTTGCCCAGTACTTCGCTTTCTGTGTAGCCGGTAAGCTTTTCAAACCCCGAATTTACCCACTCAATCTCGGCTTTGACATTGGTAATCATCACGCCATAACTCACAGTCTTCAGAGCTGAAACCAAAAGCCGGTCGCGTTGTTCTGATTCATACAACCTTTGTTCCAGTTTCGCCCGACTGATGGCATAGCGAATCGCCCGCACCAGGCTGTCAGTATCAAAACTGCCTTTAACAATATAGTCCTGCGCTCCGGCTTCCAGGACTTCAAGCGCAAAACCGGTGTCATCGTGTCCAGTCAGGACGATGATGGGTAATGCGCCGACCATCTTGCGTCCTATCTTGACAGTTTCAAGGCCGGCAGAATCAGGCAGGGATAAATCCAGCAGCAACAAATCGGGCTGATTTTCAGATAACTGCTGCCGTGCTTCTTGCAGTGTAGTAACCCAGTTGATGCCAATATTTATTTCTTTAGACTTTCGCAGAGCCGTCTGTACCAAATGCGCATTGCTGGGGTCGTCTTCTACTAATAGTACCCGACAGATTACCGATTTATTCATCATTAAACTCTCTTTGGTAATTGCACTAAAGTAAACCAGTAATTGTTCAATTGCGAAATGGCATCAATAAACTGATCAATATCAACAGGTTTGGTGATGTATCCCGCCGCCCCCATTTGGTAAGAAGCTTTAATATCCTTGTCGGCATCAGAAGTGGTCAGCACCACAACCGGAATTGCAGCCAGCTTCTCATCCGCCTTGATTGAGGCCAGAAACTCACGGCCATTCATCCGTGGCATGTTTATATCCAGCAGGATTAAATCAGGACATGGTGCATTGGCATTTTTTTCTCCTTTGTGCTGCAAAAAAGCCAAAGCTTCAACACCATCGACAACGTGATGCAAACGGCAACAGAGTTTGTTTTCCTTCAGTGCCAATCGTACCAGATTGGCATCGGCAGGTTCATCTTCGACCAATAAAATATCAAACGGTTCCGCTATGTCATACATTATGTTTACTATTCTCCATCGGGTAATTCAAAAACCACCGTAGTGCCAGGATGTGCCGGGTTTTCTACCCAGATTTTACCATGACGGCTTTCAACTATCCTTCTTGCAATTGCCAGACCAATGCCTGAACCTGCCGCCTCGTTGTGACCTAAACGTTCAAAAATTTCAAATACCCGTTCGTGGTATTCAGTTGGAATGCCTCCGCCATAATCAGTGACGGTGTAGCGGCTTAAATTTCCTGCCCGTTCACCGGTGATGCTAATCTGTGCCCGCTGGTCTGGGGTTGCCGGCTGTCCGTGATTCAACGCATTTTCTATGAGCAGGCTAAATAAATCCAGCAAACGCGGACGGTCCAGAAATACCGGTGGCAAATGTTCTGCAACAATACAGGTTTTTGAGCTGTTCAATTTCAGCAGAAGTCGCTTTTGTATTTGTTGCACAATGCTGTTGACATCCTCCAATTGCATTTGCTGACGTGGTTCAGCAGCCTCCAGATAAAGCTGGATGTCGCGAACCATCGCGTGCAGTCGGCCCGCATTAATCTGCAAATACTCAAGACAGGCCTCAATCTCCTGACTGGCTGTTTTTTGCAGCGCGGACAACGATGGCGTTAAAAGCTGGACTAATCTTTGGCTATAACTGAGCAGACGACGAATAGGCTCCATCAAATGGTGAGCTGAAACCTCAGCAAACCGGGTTAAATCCGCATTAGAGCGCAACAATGCCGCTTCAATACGTTTGCGCTCAGTAATATCGATGCAGGAACCAATAAAGCCGGAAAACACCCCTTCACTGTCAAATCTCGGCACCCCTGAATCAAGAATCCAGCGGTATTCACCGTCATGCCGTTTCAGGCGGTATTCCATCACAAAGGGCTGATGGCGGTCAAAATGGCTAACGTAACAATCAAGGCAGCGCTGAAAATCTTCAGGATGCAAACCTTCGGCCCAGCCATTGCCCAATTCCTGATCCAGAGTTCTGCCGGTAAACTCCAGCCAGACTTTGTTGAACCAAAAACACAGTTTATCAAGCCCTGCAACCCAGATTAATACTGGAGCCGAATCCGCCATCATCCGAAACCGGGCCTCACTTTCAGACAGCTCGTGGGTCATTTTTGTCGCCAACGTTAAGGCCCGGCTGCGACTGGTTAATAACTGCCAAACAATCACCGTTAATAACAAACTTAAAAAACTGCCGGCAATTGCGATGATTTGTGACTTTTGATTATCAATCTTTGACTCAAATGCCGGAGTTGAGCAAGCAGCCATTGTCCAGAGATGCCCTGCCATTTCAATCTGCTCCATGCGTTGCAGCTTGCTTTTGTGAATATCGCAGCTGGCAGAACTGTCACTGTCGAACATTTTAGTAGCTGGATTTACGAAACCGCCGTCATAAATTTCAATATTAATTTGTTTTAGCAGCGAAACACTTAACCCCTCCATAAAGTCATTCATCCGAAACGGCTCATAAACCCAGCCGATAATATTAGCCTGCCGCTCTGCCTGAGTATTATAAGGCAGGTTATTTTTATAGACCGGTAAATACATTAAAAAACCCGCCTGCACATCGATGTGGATTTCCTGAAGCAATTTTACCTTGCCGGAAATGGCTGCATGATTTGAATCGCGGGCCTGTTGCATCGCACTACGCCGCACCGGTTCTGAATACATGTCATAGCCAAAAGCCCTTAAGTTACGGTCTTTAAACGGCTCTAAATAAATGATTGAAGTGTAGAATTCCTGCTCACTTTCACGCCGCAGTTTATAGGCCGGAAACCCTTGTTTCCGAATCTTGGCAATATGCTGATTTTCTTCGGATTTAGGAATGATTAATGAAAATCCCAGCCCCTGGATGCCGGGGTATTTTTGCTGTAATTGTAAAGTTTCAATGTAAGCTTTGAATTCAGATCGCTCCACTCTTTCAGAGGCAGCAAACAATCCTCTTGCCCCGCGCAGCACTTGTTCATAAGCATCCATCCGGTGCTTAATCCCACTAATGGCTTCATGAACATCAAAATCAAACGCATTGCGCAATAGCTGATTGGATTCTTGTGTAGTGCTATGCCACTGCGCATAGGTTAAAGACAGTGAAATCAACAGAATGGTGATTGGCAATAGCATCACGCCTCGGCACTTATAGAGTCGCGAATAACCAGAGTAAGGTTTGGCTGATTTCATTTGCTGGCCTCGGATATTTTGCCTGTTTCTTTGTCTGCCAGCGGCAACTCAAAAAAGAAACAACAGCCCTGCCCTTCGCCGGCTGATTCCAGCCAGATTTCTCCACCGTGATGTTCAACAATTCGCCGGCACAAAGCCAAGCCCATGCCGGTACCTTCAAAACGGGCGCGTGATTGCAGGCGACTGAAAAACTTGAACAGCCGGTCTGCCTGCTGCGGATTGATACCGATACCGTAATCACACACACTGACTTTCCAGCTGCTGGCGGTCATCTTTGAGTCAATATCGACGCGGGCAAGCTGATGCGGCTCCCGATATTTAATAGCGTTGCCGATTAAATTCATGAATAAACGGCTTAATTCATCCTGACTGGCAAATACCTGTGTCCATTCACCGGTTATTTTTATTTCTGCATTTGCATCTTTGATAGCAGGGGCTAGAAACTCTAAAGCTTCATTCAGAACAACACGGCTATCCAGCCAGGTTTTGGTTTCGGTTTTGCGCCCTACCCGCGAGTAGTCGAGCAACGACAGAATCATGTCGTCCATTCTTTTGGCACCATCCAAGGCAAAATTCAAGTTTATCCACTCCTCATCATCTATTTTATCCTGCAACGCACGCGCCAATAATTGCAAATGCCCGGTAACCGACCGCAGAGGCTGGCGCATATCGTGGGAAACACTGTAGGCAAACTGCTCCAAATCTGCATTGGAACGCAACAGCGCCTCGGTTTTTTCCCGCAACAATTCCTCTGCCTGTCTGCGCTCGGTAAGATCAAGCACCACGCCAATTGAGCGTATGGGATTGCCATTCTGGTCAAACTCTGTTTTGCACTTCTCCGATACATATTTGACAGTGCCATCTTTTAACAATAATCGATGTTCAATCGCGTAATCGATTTTGCAGATAAGATGATAGTTATAGGAGTAATCGACAAAATTTCTGTCTTCAGGATGTACATAATCCAGAAAAGCCTCATAAGACTCCTCAAACTCCCGGGGCCTGAGTCCAAAAATCCGGTAAATTTCATCCGACCAGTACAATTTATGGTTGGAAAGATCCAGGGTCCAATGCCCTAAATGCGAGATCTCCTGAGCTTCTTTCAGCATCAACTCGCTTTCTTGCAAGCTTTGCTCAACTTTCTTTAACTGGGTGATATCGCGGCTAATGCCAAAAATGCCAATCACATGGTGATTATCCAGATCAAACACCGGCCATTTGGAAGTGCTA
Organism: uncultured Pseudomonadota bacterium; assembly: GCA_903875455.1. Lineage (GTDB taxonomy): Bacteria > Pseudomonadota > Gammaproteobacteria > Methylococcales > Methylomonadaceae > CAIQWF01. The sequence goes on along the minus strand of CAIQWF010000166.1, from coordinate 9,506 downwards.
ACCCAACCTTTGATGCCGTTCTGATTGTAATAAGGGTCTATTTTATTGATTAAAGGCTTTCCTTCGGCAAATACCGGCAATTCTTCGTTGCAATAAATTTGCGCGGTTTCCGGCGGAAAAATTTCAAAATCATTTTTACCGATTAAATCCCGCCAGCTTTTGTGCAGGGTAATATTGGCCATCGTTTGGCTGCAAAAACGAATCCGGCTGTTTTTGTCTTTGAAATAGATGAAATCGGAAGTATTTTCCAAAAACGTGACAAAATCACGGTTTAACTCCCGCAGCTCCGCTTCGGTTCGCCTTAATACCGTAATATCACGTGCCGCCGCAAAAACGCCCGCCACCTCGCCATTTTCATGTTTATAAACCACCGCGTTGTAAATCACATCGGTCAAATGTCCGTGCCGGTGTTTAATCACCAAAGGATAATCGGTGACATATCCTTTAGAAAAAGCCTCCTGATAACCGAGACGGGCACGATGGGGCTCTGTAAAATAATTGGCAAAATCCGTGTTAAGCAACTGCTCTCTGCTAAAGCCGGTGACTTTTTCCGTAGCTTTGTTCAGGTCGGTGATTTTGCCGCTGCTGCTGATGGTTACCAGCGGATCAAGACTGACTTCAATCAGATTGCGGGTATAAGAGGAAATATTATGCAGTTGCCGTTCCAGCTGTTTACGATTGGTAATATCGCGCGACAGCACAATAAAATGTGGAAAGTCGCTGTTACTGCCCGGCTTGATGGCGACCGACAACTCAAACCAATGCACACCCTGGGGAAGCTCCAGGCGGATTTGTTTGCCGATTGACCAGCCTTCCCGCTGCGCCTCCCGCAAGGCAGAAAAGCAGATAGCCGCCGCATCAGGCGATAAAACCTCGGTTATTTTTTTGCCCAAAATCTGCTCAGGCGGGGCGGCAAGCAATTCAAACCGGTGAGCATGATAGTCATGGTAACGGCCATCCAAATCTATCTCGAACAACAAGTCTGGAATGGCGTCAATTGTGGCTTGCAACTGGTTTTTGGTTTGCAGAATTTCATTTTCTATCAGTTTGCGTTCGGTGATGTCTTCATACACTCCCAATAAACCAATGATTTCATTATTGTGGTTTTTAAGCAGAATTTTTGAAGTGCGTAGCCAAATGAGTTTGCCATCCGGTGTGGTTTGCGGTTCATCATAAGAAAGCTTGGCAATTCCTGATTCCATCACCGCACGATCATCGGCACGGTAAATGCCCGCCTGATCTTTCCAGCCCATCTGATAATCATCTTTGCCAATCAGGTCATTGGGAGAAACCCAGCCCGCATCTTTGGCAAAAGGTATATTGCAGCCAAGATAGCGTAAGTTGACATCCTTCCAGAAAACCCGTACCGGTACCGTATCAAGCACAGTCTGAAGCAGGTTTCTCGATTCTGCTATCGCGGCTTCCGACTGCTTGCGTTCAGTAATATCAACAAACATCGTCAGCAAACCCTTTTCAAAAAACAGCCCTGAAATCATCATTACCCGCACTTTGCCATTTTTACAGGTGACATTATATTCAGCAGGCTCTATCTCTGTGCCATCAGCAGCAGCTGTTGCAATTGCCGCACTCCAGCGTTCAATGACTTGTTGCCGATAATCCTGATCCGGGTAAGCCAATTTATACCAGTGTTCTACTGTTGGCATTTCTGCCAGCGTGTATCCAAAACTGCGTTTAAAACGGTCGTTGATATAGGTCAGCTCGCCGCTGTAATTGGCTAATCCTAGTGCTATCGGAATTTGCTCAATTAACAGCCGGAACTTTTGCTCGCTGGCGCGTAATTCGGCTTCGGCCTGTTTGTGCTGGGTAATATCGCGGGTTACCGCAAGCAGTGCGGTAATTTGGCCGTCTGTATCACGCAACGGCACTGCGTGACTATCCAGCCAGCGGCGGGTACCTTTCAGTCCCTGTACTTCAAACTTTAGATTGGCGGATTCCCCCTGAAACACCCGCCTGATTAAGGCCGCAAAATCGGCGCGATATTCCGGCATCACCAGTTGCTGTGCTTGCTGGCCAAAAATTTGCGTCAAAGAATCGGCTTCCAGCATCTTCAATCCTGCACTGTTCATCTGCAACACGGTTCCGTCTGCCGCCAGCAGTTTCACACATTCCGGTTCAAGTTCAATGATGGTTTGCAGTTGCCGCTCACTATCGCTGAGTTCTTTAAACTGTTGCCGAAAGTAACAAAGCATGACCGCAAACAACAAGGCAACAACACCAGAAGCCACCAGACCGGTGAGCAGATAATCAGGCAGTATTTCACCTTTCAGCCACAGCGCCATCGCCGCTGAAACAGTTTCAAGCAAGAATGTTGACAAAAGCAGTGAAAGCAGCCAGATTTGCCAGGTTTTTCTATGCTGAAGCAGCAAAAGAGGGTCCAGTTTCAATTCAAGTCCTGCACAGGATGGTTGATATTTTTAATCAGGTTTGGCAATTATTTTTTTCCTGCCGGAACCTGCTTTTTTAATTCTGCAACGGCTTTTTCCAGTTCTTCTATCTTTTGTTTTCGGGCTTCAGCCAACTTTTTATAATCTTCAATTGCCTCTGCGGAAATTTTTACCGTCTCCTGCAACTTTAAATTCTCGCTGATAAGCAGTTTTATTTTTTCTTCGTTTTGATGCTCCCTGTCCTCCCCAATCGTCGGGCTGTGCATTGACTGGTCTTTTAATATCTCCTTGGTTTTTATAGTCTCGACAACAACCCGGGTGCGGCTAGGGTCCTTGGTATTAGCGGAATCTGGGTGATTATCTGCGGCAAAAGCGAGATTTCCGCTTAACATCAACATCGTAAACATTAACTTAATGACGTTATATTTCATTTTTAACCCCTGTTTTTTTGTTGTGGATTTTTATTTTGTTGCAAAACCTTTAAACAGCTGTTTCCAATATCGCAACTATTTAGGCCCCAGAAACGACCCGGCGATTTTTATCCCTAATCCATTCACTCCATGATCCCGCATAAAGCCTGGAGCCGGTCAAACCCGCCACTTCCATTGCCAGCAGATTATGACACGCCGTCACCCCGGAGCCGCAATAATGCACGATGTCGGTTGCTGCCCGATGAGCTAACAACGGCTTAAACTGTTGCCGCAAAACCCCGGCTGATAAAAATAAACCGGATTTATCCAAATTCAACTGCAAGGGACGATTCAAAGCGTATGGAATATGCCCGGCCACCGGATCAATCGGCTCTTGCTCACCGCGATAACGTTCCGGGGTTCTGGCATCCAGCACCGTGATTTTGCGCCGCGCCAGACCATCTTCCACTTCTCGCGCCGACAGCCATAACGAATCATTCAAATAAGCCCTAAATACAGTCGGCTTCACAGATGGCAACACAGTCGTCACTGCATAACCCTGCTTCAACCAATGCGGCAAGCCACCATTCAGCACCGCAACTTTTTCATGCCCCAAACAACGCAATAACCACCACATCCGTCCGGCAAAGGCGCCACCGGCATCATCGTAAATTACAACCTGGGTATTATTGCCTACTCCCCAATCGCCCAGCTTTTTCGCCAACTGCGCAAAATCAGGCAAAGGATGCCGACCGGTAAAGCTGGTAATCGCTGAAGATAAATCCTTATCTAAATGCGCATAACGCGCCTGTGGAAGATGCCCTTGCCGATAAGCGCTGGCACCAAGTTCAGTATTAGCCAGCGAAAAACGGCAATCGAAAATAACCCATTTGTTGTCATTGAGATGCGCATTGAGTTCAGAAGCGGAAATTAAAGTGCTGTATGCCATGTTTTATACCTTAAGAATAATTTTGCCGATGTGTTGACTGCTTTCCATCAGCTGATGTGCTTTATAGGCTTCAGCTAACGGGAAAATGCTGTGAATAACGGGTTTAATCCGGCCATTGTCAAGTAACGGCCAGACCTGCGTTTGTAACTGCCTGGCGATGTTGACCTTGAAACTGGCATCGCGTGCTCTTAATGTTGAACCGGTAATCGTCAGGCGTTTCAGCAGCACCGGCAACAGATTAATCTCGCTTTTAATGCCGTTTTGCAAAGCGATATGCACTAACCGCGCCTCAAAGCCCATACATTTTAAGTTGCGTGGGAAATAATCGCCGCCCACCATATCAAGAATTACATCCACGCCTTTGCCGTTGGTGAAAGCATTAACTTCGGCGACAAAATCCTGACGGCGATAGTTGATTGCCAAGTCCGCGCCTAAAGTTTCGCAGAACCGGCATTTTTCTTCAGAACCGGCAGTGATAATCACTTTTGCGCCAAAAACTTTGCCAAGCTGAATTGCCGTTGTCCCTATGCCGCTGGAGCCGCCGTGCAGCAATAAGATTTCGCCCGCTTGCAGTCTGGCGCGGTCGAAGATATTGCTCCAGACCGTGAAAAAAGTTTCCGGCAATGCCGCAGCCTGAATAAAATCCAGTCCGGTTGGAATCGGTAATACTGAACCTGCATCGGCCAGGCAATATTGCGCATAACCGCCGCCTGTGAGCAAAGCGCAAACTGCATCGCCGCAATGCCAGTCCGTTACATCATCAGCAACTGCGGCAATAGTGCCTGAAACCTCCAACCCGGGAATATCAGAAGCTCCGGCGGGTGGAGGATATAACCCTTGCCGCTGCATGACATCAGCGTAATTGACTCCGGCAGCCGCCACTTTGATTAAAACCTGTCCGTTGCCAAGCGCAGGCAGCGGACGCTGCACAGGCTTTAAAACCTCCGCCGCCCCCGCTTCAGTGATTTCAATGGCAAAGATTTGAGTTGGAAAAGTCATGTTGAAAAGCTCTGTTGCTATGATTGCCAAGATAAATAGTCATTTAGGACATTGCTAAAAATAATTTCCCGACTTTGAAATGCTCAGTTCATCCTGAGCCTGTCGAAGGATGTTGTGGTTCGACAAGCTCACCACGAACGGACTCAGGGAAATTATTATTGACCGAATCCTTAGCTTACACCAAATCGGATTACAACTGGAAATCAGCGATAAAAATACAGTTTCAACCAAATTTGCACCATTTTGAACATAGTGGCCACAATAATCTTGTTGAAAGCTATACTATTATTCATTTTGTAAATCCATAAACTTCATTCCCTAGACTCAATCTGAATAAAACAAGCATAATGACTCACCCATTCAGCCTCTCAAAACCTGCATTCATTGCCGCATTCATGGTTTTATCATTTTCTGCCTGCATCAATCCTGCTTCGGCAAAACCTTATAGAGCCCTGTCAATACTGGAACAAATGCCCAACGCCAGTCTAGCGATTGCAGGCGATCCCCAGCACAGCTTGCGTGAAGACAAACCGATGATTCCGGCTTCTACCTTAAAGGTTTTTACGGCTTTGCTGGCATTTAAAACCTGGTCGCCCAACCACCGTTTTGTCACCGATTTTTATCTGGATAATGCTGGCGTTTTATGGGTAAAAGGTTCCGGTGACCCGTTTATTACCTCGGAAGAACTAGGCCAGATTGCCAGCACATTAAAGAAAAAAGGCTTAAAACACATCAACGGCATTGGCATAGACAGTCATTATTTTGCCGCTGATATTGCGATTGACGGGAAATCCCACACCCTTAACCCTTACGATGCACCGGTTGGCGCTTTAGCAGTCAATTTTAATACCGTAAGCATCATCCGCAATCACAACAAAGTTTACAGCGGTGAGTCACAAACGCCCTCAACTCCGCTGATGCAAAAACTGGCCGACCGTGTTCCTAACGGTCATCATCGCATTAATCTGGGAGAGCAAAGTTTGGGTGACCGTTATTTTGCTGAACTGTTACAGGCAAAATTGCAGAAACAAGGGATAAAAACGGCAGACTTGATAAAAAACGGTCATCTACCTGCCAGCGGAAAACTGTTTTATAGCCACAAAAACAGCCATACCTTAAACCAGATTGTTGAAGAAATGCTGGAACACTCCAATAACTTTATCGCCAATCAACTTTTTTTGATGATGGGTGCGGAACGTTATGGCTCACCGGCAAATATCAGCAAATCGCAACAGGCGGCGGCAGAAAAAATCAGAACGATGTTTGGCTGGAATCAAAAAATTTTCCATGAAGGTTCAGGACTGTCTCATAAAAACCAATTAAGTGCGAATCAGTTTATTGCTGTTTTGGAAAAGTTTGCGCCTTATAAAAGCTTGCTCAAATCGCAAGGCGGCAATATTTTAGCTAAAACCGGCACATTGACTGGCGTAAGCAGTTATGCAGGTTATGTGCGCAAAGCCAAAAAATGGACTCCTTTTGCGCTGTTCATCAATCAACCGGTACAAAATCAGTTTAGAAAACAACTGGCCCAGGAATTACTGGGGTTAAAATCCGTGAAAGGATAATTAACTGACTATGTAAAGCAAGCACAGTTTCTAAACTGACATTATTTTTCCCTAACTCTTTATGAATCGACTAAAGCTAAAACACGCGCTATTTTGCTGTTTAATCCTGACACTATCCCTGTCTGCAATGTCAACAACCGCAGTTGCCGATGAAGAACCTCTGGCAATTGATGCTGGGCATTCATGGGCCCACCCCGGCTCGACAAGTGCTACAGGTGAGCCTGAGTTCATGTTTAATAGTGCTTTGGCACAAACAGTCAGTGATTTTTTAACCGCGCATGGCAATTCCGTGCTGCGGATTGGCCATGACGGCAAGATGGACAACTTAAAGAAAAGAACTGCAATTGCCAATCAGGGCGGAGCAAAGTTTTTTTTATCTCTTCATCACGATTCAGTGCAGCCGCGTTATCTTAAAGACTGGCAATGGCAAGGCGTGACTCACCAGTACAGTGATTATGCCGCTGGATTTTCCCTGTTTGTATCACGCAAAAATCCTTATTCCCAGGCCAGTTTGCATTGTGCTTCGGCAATAGGCGGATTGCTTAGGGAAAAAGGATTACATCCGACGCCACATCATGCGGAAAACATTCAGGGGGAAAATCGGGAATGGGCGGATAAGGAAAACGGGGTGTATTTTTATGATGATCTGATTGTGCTGAAAACCGCCGCCATGCCGGCTGTATTGCTGGAAGCCGGAGTGATTGTCAATAAAGAAGAAGAGCTGGCGGTTCAACAACCGGAAAGACGTAACACAATTGCCACCGCAATCGAGAATGGTTTGCGCAACTGTGGAATAATAAATCAAAAATAATATTATCTGTTTAAGGAGTAGTGATGTTTAGATTTGCGCGAGTTTTAAGTGTCATGGCATTGGGAGCGTTTTCGGTCTCCTCTGAAGCGGCCAGTTTTGATTGTCAAAAAGCTTCAACTTTTGTGGAAAAAGCCGTTTGTCAGGATCCGGTTTTATCGGCGTTGGATGAAAAACTAAGTTCAGCTTTCGATTTTGCGTTGAGCAACAGCAGCAATCCCAAAGCGTTAAAAAAACAGGAAATGAACTGGTTAAAAACCAAACGCAATACCTGTCAAAACAATGCCTGTCTGGAAAAAGTCTATAGTCAGCGCATTGTTGAATTAAGCCAGACTGACAGTTCAAATGTGGGCATCAGCGGTCAATATGAACGCTATGATGAAAATGGCAGGCCGGATTCTCAGGCTGCTTCGGTAACGGTTTTTTCACTGGGAAAAGGTAAAGTTAAAATTGTTGGTTCGGCAACCTGGGTAGGCGATGTAAGCACAGGCAATGTCCATACCGGCAGCATCGAAGGTACATTTGTCTTGCGGGGCGACCAACTGAACTATCAGGATGAGAACGGTTGCCAGTTTATTTTGCTATTTGGCAAAAATGCCCTGACTATCAATAATGACAACAATCAATGTGGTGGGGCAAATGTCAGTTTTAACGGTTATTACAAACACATTAAGTAATGTTCAGGGGTGTTTTTTAACATCCAGAAAGCACCCTGCACCCCTTGTCAATCTTGACTTTTCAATCCCACACTGTCCGGTAGCATCTAGCTTAAGCCTGTAAAATTTAGTACATTCTGACGTACATTTTTTGGAAGTGTACTAAAAAAGTGTACTAAAACCACCGCAAAGGCAGGCATATCATGGCATTGACAGAAATCAAAATTAAAAACCTTAAGGCTAAGGAATCACACTACACTGCCACCGATGGCGAAGGACTACAGTTAAAAGTTTCGCCCACTGGCGGCAAATCGTGGGAATACCGCTACAGCATGAACGGAAAACAAGGCAGGGTTAGCATTGGAAAATATCCGGTAGTGACGCTGGCGGAAGCAAGAGAAAAGCGGCTGGAATTACAGCGCATGGTTTTTAATGGCAAAGACCCCGCCGTTATCAAAAAAATTGAAAAGGCAAAAAAACAGGAGTCAGATATTTTCAGGCTGTTTGTGCAATCTTGGCTTGATAACGTATTCAGTAAAACCAACAAGGATGTGTTGCGAGTACAGCAGATTTTTGAAAATCACGTTTACCCAACAATCGGCAATAAAGATATTCAGCAGATAACCGTAGCGGATATATTAAGAATTACTGATGCAATGCGGGATAAAGGCTTGAACGCCGCCACTCTTAGAGCAAAGTCATTTTTAAACCGAGTCTTTGACTATGCAATCACCCGACAAAAGATAAGCTCTAATCCATCCAGAAGCGTAAAAAATGAGCATGTAGGGAAAATACAGCCGCGCGATAGGGCGTTATCCCCAAAAGAGTTAGGCGAGTTTATGCGGGCGGTCTATTTTAGTTCTATGACTTATGGAAATAAGCTGGGGATCCACCTGCTAATTCTTACAATGGTCAGAAAAACCAATGTTATTTCTGCCAAGTGGTCAGAGTTCGATTTTGATTCTAAAGAGTGGCACGTTCCAAAGGTGGAAAACTCCCGCAAGAATCGGGGGCATACCGTTTATTTATCCGCGCAGGCCATTGAGATATTGCAGCAGCTTAAGCGGTTGAGCGGCAACAGTGCCTATATTCTGCCCAGTGGGGAAAATAACCAGAAACACATCTCAAGCCCTACTCTGAATAATGCGGTTAATCGGTTAAACCTCGATATGCCGCCTTTCGTTATTCATGATTTTAGACATACCGCAAGTACGATATTACACGAGGCCGGACATAATACCGATGTGATAGAAAAAGCATTAGCGCATGAGCAAACCGGAACGCGCCGCGTTTACAATCAGGCTGAATATTCCGAACAAAGAAGGGAGTTGTTGCAGGTATGGGCTAACTTAATCGATAGCCTGATGACAGATAACAAGGTGATACCGTTTAGAAAAACGGCTTAATTATGAGAATTATTGCAAAGAAAGCATTGCGTGATTTTTGGGAGCAGCACCCCAACGCAAAAGAACCGCTAGAGGCTTGGTATTTTGAAACCTTAAAGGCAGACTGGGCGAATCCACAACAGGTTAAAAACGATTTACGCAATGCCAGTATTCTTGCTGATAATCGCGTGATTTTTAATATCAAGGGCAATCATTACCGCTTGATTGTCAAAATTAACTACCCGTATCGCGTGGTATATATCCGCTTTATTTGAAATGGTCTAATAATACCGGACACTTCTAAAGACAGATTTATAATGTCAACAGAG
>CAIQWF010000165.1 GCA_903875455.1 uncultured Pseudomonadota bacterium | reverse complement strand
TGAGATTTTATGGCGTAAGGTTAAATATGAATGGTTGCCTTTGTCGTGTTACGTCAGTTATGCAAATTTGAAAAAAACGGTGGTGGATATACTTTCAAATTTTGGAACTAAATACCGTATAACTTTTGTTTAACTACTTATTACCGATATTGAAAATAAAAAAGACGTTATAGAAAAGCAGACTGAAAAAGAGCGCGATACTTATATTAAAGCTAGAATTGGTCAGGGTAAGTTTCGAGAAGAGGTTATTAAACTTTGGAAAACATGCTCAGTAACAGGCTTTAAAAATCAGGATTTGTTAATTGCGTCTCATATTAAACCTTGGAGAGACTGCGATAAAGATAGTGATACAGTTGTAGAAGCTATAGATAAATGGAATGGTTTGCTATTAACTCCAAATCTGGACAAGCTATTCGACAAAGGTTTTATTACCTTTAATAATGATGGCAGCATCGAATTCTCTCCTCTGCTTTTACCTAAAGCAGCAGAACAGCTTGGTGTTACTAAAAACATGAAATTGCGCAACATTTCTTTTGAACATCAAAAATACCTTGAGCATCATCGCAATAAGGTTTTTAGTAAATCCGTCTAAAGATATAAATACCCTATTAAAAACAGCCAGTATGTTAAGAAAATTAAAAAAATACACCAAAGCCCAATTGATTTTTTCTGGTAATGTGTTGTTTTTTTATATGTTTCAAAGGAAAAACCAAAATGTACGCTGAAAAACTAATCGTAAAAACCGATAACTTTGGCAATCTGCAAACCATGCCCAAATTGCCTGCCAATAAACGATTTGAGGCCATTTTTTTAATTCTCGAAAATGACGAACTGCCCCCGCCCAAACGTCGCCCGCATCCTGACATCGCCGGACGGATAAAAATAACAGGCGATATTATTAACACGGTGACGCAATCTGACTGGGACTTGCCGGCATGATTATTTTAGACACCCACATCTGGCTGTGGTGGGTTAATCAAGATACTGAGTTTTTAAAACTGTCATGGCTGGAAACTATCGAACAAGCGGATCAAGTCGGCGTATCAGCTATCAGCTTGTTTGAAGTTGCCTGGCTAGAACAACATGGCAGAATCAAATTACCTTGTGAACAAAACGAATGGTTTGAAAAAGCATTGTCGGGCTCGAACATTTCACTTATTCCCTTAACGCCACAAATTGCCACATTAGCTGTTTCTTTAACTGACTATCACAGTGACCCGCAAGACCGAATCATTATTGCCACTGTTATTGCATGTAACGCAAAAATCATATCCGTCGATAAAAAATTTCCGTTTTATGTTGAACTGACGAATAAATTGATTAGATGAAACAGCGTAGAATTTATATTCGCCTTGTTTTTACTTTCCCTAAACACGCCGCGAAAGATAGGCATCCTATTGAAAAATTCGATTTACAATAATTTAGAAAAATGAGTATTAATGATTTAACAACACCCCAATTTATTGCAGGCTACAAACACAATCCAGAACAGGAAGAAATCCACTGGCTATGCAATCATCCAGAATCCATAGACCTGATTTTCAGCAAAGATAAAACCGGCGCTTTTATTTTTGATGATGAACAAACCGCTTTGACAGCGATTGCGGAAATCCTCAACGCAGAAAACCATTCCTGGTATACACCGATAGTTGAAAGTTGCCAGCCTGAAAGCCACTCATTCAGCGCAGAAATCGGCAACATGAATCTGCAACAAACCGAAGCCAAAATCAAAGAATTTTTAAAGCTGTTCAATGAACGCAGCAACAGCCAGCTGAAACTGTTTTTAACCGCCAATAAAAAAGAGAACAGCATTCGCGGTTACGGCGCAGGCTTTAAACTCGGCGATGCGGTGATGAATTTTGTGGCGTTATTGACGGTAAAAGGCATGAAAGCCCGCTGTTTGGACAAACATACCTTTATCGTAAAAATAGACTAAGAGAGTTTGATGCTGCCCCGTGTTTTTCACCTAAGCTTTGCCATTTTTTTCAGCCTGTTTTCTGCGCCCGCCTTTTCTCACGCCGGCTCACACGAAAATAAAAACTGCTTTATTTCGATCAACAACAATACCGTGCGTTTTAGCGGCTATCAGTTTCAGGGCCTGCATCCTGATGAAGCTTTTTGTCGGATTTTTCCGTATTCAGGTTCGGTGATTATTAAAATTGAACCTGTTAATGCGCAATTAGAAACGCAAAAAGTTGCGCTGGAATTATTAAAGCCGAAATCATGGCTTAATTGCACTTCGCTTAATAGCTCAAATTCGCTGTTATTGAAAAAAACAGAATTGCAAGGTTTTAATGAAGGGGTAAAGATGCTGCAAACTGATATTCAAGAGCCGGGACTTTATGCCTTGAATATCAAGCTGCAAAGAGAAGATAAAAAAATTATTTCACAAAGTTTTTTGTTTCTGGTCGGAATTCCAGTTACTAAAATTTTAGTGCAGTTTTCCGGCGGGGTTTTACTGCTCATCGTGCTGATTTTTGCCAGACAGAATTCCAAAATCATCAAAGCCAGCAAAACACGCAAAAATCCTGAAAATCGTTAAATCTTGATTCAGACAATGCTTTAACCGAAATTGATTTTTGCTTCCATATCATTTTGAGAGTCGGCATTTTTCAAAGCCTCATCCAGAGTAATTTTCCCTTCTTTATATAAATCATAAAGAGCACTATCAAAGGTTTTCATGCCTTTACTGCCGCTAGTTGCCATCGCCTCTTTAATCGCATAGAGCTCGCCTTTCAAAATCAAAGTGGCGATATGCGGGGTATTAATCATAATCTCAATCGCCGCACAACGTTTGCCGCGCACATCAGGAATCAAGCGCTGCGAAATCACTGCGTTCAAGTTTCCAGAAATATCCATGAATAATTGTTTGTGGCGTGCCTGTGGAAACATGTTCACAATCCGTTCCATCGCCTGATTGGCATTGTTGGCGTGCATGGTGGAAATACACAAGTGACCGGTATTTGCCAGTTCCAGCGCCGCTTCCATGGTTTCTTCATCGCGAATCTCGCCGATTAAAATTACGTCAGGAGCTTCGCGCAGACTGGCTTTTAGGGCGCGGGCATAAGAGGCGGTATCCACACCGACTTCACGCTGATTCACAATCGACATCTTGTTGGGGTGAGAAAACTCCACCGGGTCTTCAATGGTTAAAATATGGCCGGGCGAATTGGCGTTACGGTGATTAATCATGGCCGCCAGGGTGGTGGATTTACCAGAGCCTGTACCGCCCACCATTAACAATAACCCGCGCTTTGCCATAATCAGTTCCAGCAAAATTTCCGGCAAGCCCATTTCTCTGGCATCAGGAATTTGTGAAGGAATCAAGCGCATGACCAAACCGATGGTTTTACGTTGATAGAAGGCGTTGGCACGAAACCGGGCACTGCCATCGGGCATGGCGATTGCAAAGTCTAAATCCTTGGTGGCTTCAAACTCTTCGCGCTGCTCATCGTTCATAATCCCCAGGGTTCCTGAGCGGCTTAATTCAGGAGTGACGATAAAACGGTCTAATTCAATTGCACGCCCTGACACTTTCGCCTTCACCGGAGAGCCTGCGGTTAAAAATATGTCAGAAGCTCCAATCTCAATCATTTTTGCCAGATAAGGAAAAATGTCGAGATTGCCATCAGCAGGAATCTCCCCTAAGACCTGAATACCTCCCAAACTTGGGTCTGCCTGAGTTGCAGGAGCAACCGTCTCTATTTTTTTATCTTCCAGATCACTTAAAGAAATGTCATCGGCCTTAAGGCCCGGCTCAATAGATAAAGATAAACCGTCCCCTTCAACATTTATGGTGATGTTAAAGATGAAATGCTCGGCATTGGTGTAATGAAAGGAGATGGTTTTATTCTGGACCAGTTCTTTTTTCTTGATGTCGTCGAGAAAATCAAACGCCGCTTCTTTAACGAGTTTGGCATCAAACACCGTTTTGCCAACCGGCTTCTGTTGGCCTCCCAATGATACGACAGGAACCGAGCCTATTTTAAAAAACAGACCGTCAGCATTTTTTTCGGTGATTAATTTTAAATACGGGGTTAAGTCCATCTTTTTATCCTTATAGGAGTCAAGGTAAAAGAAATTGTGGATTTATTAATGTTTCGCATTAACGCCTGGTTTTGGAGTGCTTGCAGCAACCACACTGTCCTCTTCCTCTTCCTCGTGCAAAGACAGTGTGTTGTTACTTAAGTCTCCGCCTTCGGCCAGTTTGATTCTTAAGCGCAGCTCGTTAGCAGAGTCGGCATTGCGAATAGCTTCTTCATATTCAATCTTGCCAGATTTATACAGGTCAAACAAAGCTTGGTCAAAAGTCTGCATTCCCAGTTCTTTGGATTTTGCCATAATCGGCTTAATGCTGGCAGCTTCACCTTTGGCAATCAGTTCTGAAATTAACGGCGTGTTTAACAGGATTTCAATGGCGGCACAACGTCCGCCGTCGGTTGTTTTAACCAGTCGCTGTGAAACGATGGCGCGTAAGTTAATGGACAAATCCACCATTAATTTTTGCTGGGTTTCAGTTGTGAAGAATCCTAAAACCCGGTCAATCGCCTGGTTAGCGTTATTGGCGTGCAGGGTTGCCATCGCCAAGTGTCCGGTTTGGGCAAACTCCATCCCGAAGTTCATAATCTCCTTATCGCGAATCTCACCCAGCAAAATCACATCGGGAGCTTGGCGCAAGGTGTTATGCAGTGCCGCTTCCCAGCTTTTGGTGTCTACGCCGACTTCGCGCTGCATCATGACGCAGTTCTTATGCGGATGCACATATTCAATCGGGTCTTCCAGGGTAATAATATGGCCATAACTGTTGCTGTTACGGTGATCAATCAAAGCCGCCATCGTGGTAGATTTGCCTGAACCCGTACCGCCTACCATGATAATCAGGCCATTTTTCGCCATAATCACGTCTTTTAAAATCGGCGGCAAACCTAATTTATCAAAATTCGGCACTTCCGCAGTAATAACCCGCATTACCAGCCCCTGACAGCCTTGCTGGACATAGGCATTACAGCGAAAACGGCTGAGTCCTGCCGGGGAAATCGCAAAATTACATTCCTGGGTTGCTTCAAACTCTTTCAGCTGCTTGTCATTCATGATGCACTGCGTCAGAGATTTGGAATCTTCAGCGGTTAAAGGCTGCTTGGTGATAGGCGTCATTTTCCCTTTGACTTTCATCGCCGGCGGAAATCCGGCGGTAATGAACAAATCCGAACCGCCCTGCTGCAACATGACTTTCAGGCATTTAATCATAAACCCCATGGCTTCGTTTCTTTCCATTTTATACTCTCTCTATCTTGATGACATGCGTGGCCTTCACCCCAAAGGTGAATCAATGAGGCGATTATAGCGTATGTTAGGGAAGCTGAAAAAAATAACCACTTCCCGGATGAAAAGCTAAATCGACAATCTTGTTTTTTTCTGCAAGTGCGTATAATACGCTCTATTTTGAAAGTGAAAACCTCAATGAGCAAACAAATAAAAGCAGTCGCCTTAATCTCCGGCGGACTGGATTCGATGTTGGCAACCAAAGCCGTGCTGGAGCAGGGAATCCATGTCGAAGGGATTAATTTTTTTACCGGCTTTTGTGTTGAAGGCCATACCCACGCGATTAGAAAGCGCGATTCAGATAAACCTAAACGCAATAATTCATTGTGGGTAGCCGAACAGCTGGGAATCAAATTACACATTATCGACGTAATTGAAGAATACAAAGACGTGTTGATTAACCCGAAACACGGCTATGGCGCCAACATGAACCCCTGTCTCGACTGCAAGATTTTTATGGTCAACAAAGCCAAGCAATGGATGGAGGAAAACGGTTTTGATTTTATTATCACCGGCGAAGTGATAGGGCAGCGGCCCATGTCGCAACGCAAAGCCACCATGCCGATTATTTCCAGAGAATCCGGTGCCGATGACCGGTTATTGCGGCCATTGTGCGGAAAAAATCTGCCGCCGACCTTGCCGGAAAAAGAAGGCTGGATTGATCGGGAAAAGTTATACGATTTCAGTGGTCGCTCGCGCAAACCGCAAATGGATCTGGCGAAAAAATTTGGTTTTGTTGATTTTGCCCAGCCCGCAGGCGGCTGCTGTTTTTTAACCGATGAGAATTATTCCAAAAAGCTGGTAGATTTGTGGCAAACCCGTGGCAGCAAAGAATATGAACTCGATGACATCATGCTGTTAAAAGTCGGTCGCCACATTCGCCCGAATCCGCGTTTTAAAGTGATTGTTGCTCGTGAAGATGGCGAAGGGCGTTTTATGGAAGGTTATCGAAAATCGTTTATTCAGCTTTACGGCATCAGTCATCAAGGCCCCTTAGCCATGATAGACGGCGCACCAACTGAAGAGGATTTAATTACGGCGGCAAAATTAGTCGGGCGTTATGGCCAAGGGCGGGAAGCAAAAGAAGTAACGGTGGAAATTCAACTTTTGAATGGCGAAACCAAACAATTGACAGTTGCACCATTTTTACCGGATGAAGTGCCGCAGGAGTGGTTTATATGACAGTCCATAGTTTAAACGCACGGCGGTTGCTGTGCCCGTTACCGGTAATCCGCACCCAGGATAAAGTCAAACAGTTACAGGCAGGTGATACGTTAGAAGTGATTTGCACCGACCCGGGAGTGATGCAGGATATTCCTACCTGGTGCCGGATTAACAAGCACAAGGTGTTGAGTTCTGAAAATGTCGATGGCGAATACATTATTGTTTTGGAAGTTGGCGGCTAGGCGATGAAATTCAGCGCGGCAAAACCGAAATTGTCCTGGAAAATATATTCGCAGTTTTGAAAGTTATTTACGCTGTTGTTTTCCAAGATTAGCCAAATCTTTTTTGAGACTATCAACTTTAGCCTGTGTTTTTTGTATCTCGCTATCCAGTGATTCTACTTCAGCTCTGGCTTTTGCTAATGGCGATTTATTTAGCTGAGGCGAAATGTTTTGACGTTTTGAATCCTGGGTTTTCTGATTGGCATTCTGTGCCGCTTGTGCGGAAATTGGAGCATCGGTTATCAATAACGTTGTGCCCGGCGTTAAAATAGAATTGAGAGCTTTGGCAAAATCCACAGGGATGCTGGGCTGCTGAAGCACCGATGAATCCAGCATCACTCCTTCTTTAGCGTTATACCCTGGCAGCTCAACCTCTAGCCATCGTTGCGATGGGGCATCAGGCGAAAATGAGTTAATCCCCGCTGCCCCGCCCTTTTGCATAATGTAGGCATGAGTCCCGCGCAATTTTTCGTGCTGAAGTGCTAAAAGTTTAGCCCGACCAATTTCAATCCCGTTGCGATAAACCAGAATATGCTGATGCGTTTTATTTATTACTATCGAAACTGGGCCTACAGTCGAAATTTCTGGCTGCCAGCGAAAATTTTTTGCCGGAGATAAAGTTGCCGTGTTGCTTAGCTTTTCTGCTTTGCTATTAGCAACTAACGGTGTCGCGGAATAGTTTGAGTCGAGAGGCACTTTTCTACTAATTGCCACCGGCATTCCTATTGATGTCGATGCAAATAGCAGACGGGCAAATCCTGTGGGTAAGCGGATACAGCCGTGAGAAGCCGGATATCCGGGCAACTTGCCAGCGTGCATGGCAATACTTGCTGTCAACCACTGTGCGTATGGCATCGGGGCATTATCGTATTTTCTGGAACGGTAATACCTGTTTTTTCGCCGCACGGTAAAGGCACCTGTCGGCGTACTGCGTCTGAACCTTCCGGTACTGATAGTAGAAACTCCAATCAAAATGCCATTGCGATAAAGATAAACTTTTTGCTCAGCAATATTCACCTCGGCTCGCATCGGGCCAAAAGGAACACCATTACCTTTCCAGATAAACTGCCCCGGCTTCAGGCTATTCAACTCAGTATCAACGGGCTGAGAAGCTTTGCTTCCCCAAAAAGGCTCACCAGATAAAATGGGAGCAAACAAAAGCATGAAAATTAAAAGAAAAAACCTGGTCGACATATTTTGAGAGTTATTGACTGTATGTGTAACCTTTATTTTTGAGTTTATTTATATTTCAATGATTTATATTAGGCGAAACTTCCATAACTACAAATTTTGAAGCATGGATGGTAAATTAAACTGTCAGTCTTAAATCAAGTTACCAACAGCAAAGCGTTTAGTTTATCGGCTTGCGTCTTCAGCAGAATATTGACTTTAACGGAGTTCAGTAATGAATCTACGCAATCAGCTTCAATTTGAAATAAAACACCTGCCGGCCATGCTAGGCAAGGTATTTGGCGGTATAGCCGCTGCAATTGGCATTGCGGGTGTTGCGATTGAGATCGACAGTGAGTCTTTGCATATCTTCTGGAGATACGGGCTTGTTACTCTCTGTGGTTTTGGAATATTTATTGGTAGCTCCATCTGGCTGGATAAAATAAAAAAACAGCAAGATGAAAAGTTAATTCCCCGACCTAATCCGCAATGGCAAGTTAGTCTTTTAAGCTGGGGATTACTGTTTTGCTTCGTTGCTGTTTTTTTGCTCGCCGTTTTTGTTATTGTTTATACATAATCAGCCTTATTTGCGTTGCTGATAAACAGAATCTCTCTGGATGCTTTTTGCCGAGCGCTTTCTTTTCACATCCTGCTCTGCGGCCTCCCCTTTAAAGCTTTCCTCTACCTGACTGTTCATGGTGTTTAATTCCTTTTCAACATCGGGGGTTAACAAAGGCACATTGCTGACTTTTTGTGCTTTCTCTACCGCCTGACGATATTCATTAATTGTTTGCTGGGCCTTGGTTTTATTGCCTTCGCGCACTGAATCACTCAAGGCTTTTTTCATCCTGCCTAAATTGTTTTCGGTCCAGGTTTTTTTATAAACATCTGCATTCACCGATTTTACTGCTTCGTTTTGCCGTGAGGTATCGACAACCGACAATTTCAGATGAGTATCAGGCAACCGTGTTTGCAGCTGGTTTTTGCCAGTTTGATAGTTTAACTGCACAGACCCTAATGATAGAGCTCCTGTTTTTTGTGTCGGCACAGCAAATGTCATCACAAAATGTTTGTCTGTGTTATCCAGAATTTGCCCGGTCATAATCCGTACAGAATTGCCTCCAAGCGGCGCAATAGGATAACCACCGGCATCAACCAAAGCCACTCCACTCCCTAAAGTCACATCAATGGTACTCGCGCTGGCATAAATGCTGCGGGTATCGGTTAAATCTTTCTCTAAAATCTCCCCCAAACCAGACAGTTCTTCGAGATACGAATAATGTCCCATTCCATAATCCGCCAGTGAGGTCATCAAGGTTTCATTAAAATCCAGCCCCATGCCAATAGTCGACAACACCGTGCCGGTTTTGGCAATTTGCCCCACAATAAAAGCTAAACCTTGCGGGTCACTAATCCCTTGATTGGCTTGGCCGTCAGACAGCAACAAAGCTTTTTTAAGCCGCTCGCCGTGGTGGTTATCTGTAAGCAACTTCAATGCAAACTGCAATCCTTCGCCCATGTTGGTGCTACCGTCTGCGGGAATGGTGTCTACAATCCGGTTCAGGTTTTCACGATTAGCCTCGTTAATCGGAACCAGCGGCGAGTGAACAATGGCATTAGTAGAAAACGACACCAGACCGAAACGATCATTGTTTGTGAGTTGTGCCAACACATCATGAATGGCAGCCTTGGCAAAACTTATTTTCTTTTCAGCCGACATTGAACCGCTTCGATCCAGAATAATTAACATATCGGTCGGACGAGTTTGCGGCGCAGTCAATGTTTGCGTGGGCGCTTTAATGGTAACATCCAGATAAATAGTATTATCACTATTTTGTAACAGGACTGTCTGTGAGACTTTAGCTTCAATCTGAACCTGTTCAGAACTGGCGGCTACTGCGTAAGAAGTAAAAGCAAACGCAACAAGAAAAAAAGATATAGACGCTAATCTAAAAATTAAACGTTGCGGCGATTGGAAAAAAAATTTTGTTTTCATAGTGCACGACCTATTAAAATTTTTAAGAAATCTTCACTGCTTATTTGACAGTTTCATTTCAGCTGAAACGTTTTTCAGTGTGAAGTTTAAAATTTAAACTGTCAACCTAATATAATTTGCCAGGACTACTAGCAAAAGCCTAACAAGCTGATTAATCACAAGCTTTATGTGCGTGAATATGACGAAGATACACAGGAAATTCGCAAGTGGAAAATGGCCCGGCTAAAAGTAGATTGAAACCGGTAAACATCTCGTGGAAAGCTGTTATCGAGCCTCAGCAAACCATATAGTGAGTAAAAAAACATGCCTGTCTTAGAAACTTTAGGGGTCGCAGCCTGTTTAGGAGGGCCTGCTCCGGCCTGCGGCGATGGCGCAGAAATGTTGCGCGAAGAGTGGGATCACAATGCGTCGCGGCAAAATCTGCTGCAACTGCACTGGCAAATTCTGCATCCTGAACAAAATGATTCAAAAGAAACCCAACTTTGCAAACTAAACGACGCTATCAGCAGTTTTACTGAATACTGGATCAAGCAGCATAAACCTTTTTTGGTGATTGGCGGGGACCACTCCTGTGCGCTGGGTACCTGGTCGGGAGTCTTGAATGCTTTGCCCCTTGAGAAACGCCTGGGATTAATCTGGCTGGATGCGCATATGGACGCACATACTTTTGAAACCACCCCATCCGGCAATATTCACGGAATGCCGCTGTCGGCTTTATTGGGAAAAGCTGATGGCAAACTGCGGCACTTGCTGCCCACCATCAAGGCGATTCAGCCTGAAAATCTGATTTTACTGGGAACTCGCAGTTTTGAGCCTGCTGAACATGAATTGCTGAAACATGCCGATGTAACGATTGTGTTTGCCGAACAAATCCACGATTTTGAACATTTATTGGTGCAGGCGGTTGAGAAACTTAACCATAGTTGCGATCTGATTGGCCTGAGCATCGATTTGGACTTTATCCGCCCTGAAGATGCGCCGGGTGTAGAAACTCCGGTGGCTGGCGGTATCCCTGCACAAACCTTGTTAAATGCGCTATCCCAGATTAAACAGCAACCCAAAATTTGCGGGCTGGAAATCAGTGAATTTAATCCTGACAACGATATTGAACATCGTACCTTACATTTAATGAAATCGATTGTAGAAACTTTTTATGGCTAAAGCTGTTGCTACAAACGTTTGATTTCCTGTTCGGCGATAAAATTCTGCCCAGCCGCCAAAACAACAGGATTTTGCATATTGCCCGGTTCAACACAAACAAACTTTTGGAAGGAATTGGGGGCCAAATCCGTCAGCTTTTTTTCCGCCTCTTGCCAGGGATTCCAGACAAAAGCATCCTGACAGTTTTTAGTCTGCATTAAAATTGCCCGACCAGTGGATTTGTCATTAATCGCAATCGTGGCCGGAATATTCTGATAACGTCGGTCAATAAATTCAAAGACACTCACAATCTCCCTATCTTCCTGAAAAATCGCCCGCTCACGTAGATTATCCATATATTCCAAACCCGACAATCCGCTGATTTCAACACTCTTAATATCATCAACCGCCAAATAGGTGTGAAAACCCAAGGTAAACGGCAGTGGATAAGAATTGGGATTGTGCACTTGCATTTGTGTTACCAGCGTTTCACCCAGCGAAATTGTCACGGTTAATACAAAATCATGCGGCCACTGCTGGCGATAGCTGACATCAATATCTTCAGGCTTTAGTTCCAATGACACCAGGGTTGCATCAGTTCTGGCTTGGCTACTCACTACCCGCCACACCGAATTTCGGGCAAAACCATGCTGACAAATTTCACCGGGGCCAAACTGCGGAAAAATAATCGGATTGCCGCCGCGTATCGGTACCGCTGTTTTATAAACCGCCGTTGCGCTAGTAAAAATATTATCGCGCCCTGAGGTATCAAGCCACTGCGTAAGATGAGCGCCTTGCAAATGAATTTCTGCACAAGCCTGTTCCGAAAAACACAGCACAGCTTTAATCAGTCCTGGAGCGACCTGAATAAAAGTTATTTGCTCACTGCCGAACTGTTGTTTAAGTTCATCAATAGTTTGTTGCGATTTGGATAACGGATTTGCGCTCATCTGCATTTATTTTTTAAATTAACGATCTTCAAGAGCCGAAAGTTCAACATCGGTTTGCCGCAAGCGCAGCGAAATAGCTCGGGCGATCCGGGCAAAAATCCGCACACCTAACACACTGTCAACATACACTTGCTCATTAAACTCTTTTCTGGAAAGGATATACAAATCGCAATCAGTTTTGGCAACCGCATCGGCAGAACGGTGATGCTGATCAAGAAACGCCATTTCCCCAAAGTAATCGCCAGGACAAAAAGTCGCTAAATGATGGCGTTTACCGCCTTTTAGCGGCAAAAAGATTTGAATGATGCCGCGCCGAATCAAGAAGATTTCATCACCGCTATCTCCAGAGGAAAATATTTTTTCTCCGCCTTTTACGCTGCGCTCATGGATACAGCGACGTAAGGCAGTAATGGTGTAGTCGTCAGTTTCCCTTAATAATTCAATCTGTTTCAGGTCTAAAGCCTGTTGTTCTTGCCCAGCAACCCAGCCTGCTTCTTGCAAAATTTTATTTTCCATCCACTCCAATGCTTCATCACGGGTTTCAAAAATCCGAATCCCTCCGCCATTTTCCTTGATTAATCCTACTTGCTGCATGTATTGCTGGAAATCCTGCCCACCCGGCAAGCTCGATGGCATACCACTAAATAATAACTCTCCACTGCGTACTCCAACCCGGTCTTTCATCAGACTAAACAAATGCGTAGCGGTATAATCGAGGGACTGCACCCGCCGCATATCAAATAACAGCCATTTACGTTCATTTAAATCATTTTCCAGCATGGTAAACAAATAATCTGTAGTGCCAAAAAACAGATTACCTTGTAGCTCATAAACGGCGGCGGCATCGCCATGCTCCTGTAAAATGCGCAGTTCTTCTTCCAAACGGTAAGTTTTAGAAGAGGTTTCTTTCAGAGTAGCACGCCGCCGCAGCACTGAAATCCGAATTTGGTCCCGAATAAATAACAGAATCGCCAAACCAATACCGGTAGCGGATGCCTGAATAAGGCCAATCGTTTCAGCAACGATAACCACAGCAACAATCACCGCAAAATCAAACCGGGTTTCAGGATGTTTCACCAACTGAAAAGAATGCCAGTCGAACATCCGAAACGCCACGACTAACAAAATACCGGCTAATGCGCCAATCGGTACCCAGGCAATCAGCGGCGCTAAAACTAAAATTGCCAAAACCACCAAACCACCTTCAGTCACACCGGATTGAGTTTTGCGTCCGCCACTGGTGACATTGACTAACGATGGCCCCATAGCTCCAGCACCCGGCATTCCCCCTGCAAAAAACGATGCCAGATTAGCAATTCCTTGTCCTAACAATTCCTGATTTGAGTCATGGCGGTTTTTAGTAAGCGCTTCCAGCACTACGCAGGTTTTCAAAGTATCAATCGATAGCAAGGCCGATAAAGCCAGCGCGGAATGAGCAACCAAGTCTAAATCCGTCATCCGAATATCCAACAAACCTTTAAAGCGCCCTGCCACTGTTTCAAAAAATGGCGCACTAGCCCTAACCTCGCCTATCACCAGAGAATTGCCATGTAGACTCAACAGGGAGGGCACAAATAAGCTTAAAATAAAATAACTGACAATTCCCGAAAATAGCCCCAAAATGGCCGCCGGAATTTTTTTAGTGAAGCGTGGCGCAGTAATCATCACGGTAATGGTGATGATGCCTACGATAATCCCCGGCCATTGCCACAAATCAGGGGTCATTAAACCATGCCCAAGCGTAGTGCCTTTAGGCAATCCTAGTAGCTTGGGAAGCTGTCCGATGGCGATAATCAGACCAACCCCAGACAAATAGCCGCTAACTACCGGAAAAGGGATATATTTAATCAATCGCCCGCCTTTTAACAAACCGTACAATATTTGCAAAAATGCGGCCAATAAGGCTGTCAACGCCAGTAACCCAGGAATTCGTCCTACTTCTATGCCATGTGAGGAAAGTTCTAACGCCAGCCCGGATAAAACAGCCGCTGCGGGTGCACAGGGAGTAGAAATTAAAGCAGGGGTGCGACCAAATAGCGGTGCTGATAATCCTAGCGCCGCAGCTCCCATCATCCCGACAAATGCTCCTTCGCCCACCATCTGCGGCGAAATCGCTGAAAATACCAATACCCCAAAGGCGATAGCTGACGGTAAAGCAACGAGCATAGAAGCGAGCCCGCCCCAAAACTCGTTGATGAAATCACGGCTCATCAGGCCTGCAATTGAAGGTTTCGCTGTCATGATTTAATCCCCTCTGGAAAATTAAGTCGAATACATGCAGAAAGCATAAGCACTATATTTGCAAGTGTAATCTATTTTTCACTGGCGAGGAGAAAGTATTTTTACAACCTGAGCGACATAAAAAACCTCCTGCACCCGTTAGGATACAGAAGGTTTTTAACTTTTTTATTCAGAAATTACGCTGCGTAGTTGCTGGCTGCAAATTCCCAGTTTACCAACGCCCAGAAAGCATTCAAATAAGTAGGACGGGCATTGCGGTAATCAATGTAATAAGCGTGTTCCCACACATCGCAGGTCAACAGCGGTTTTTGTCCAGCAGTTAAAGGGCAACCGGCATTGCTGGTGCTCACTAATGCCAAACTGCCATCTGCATTTTTAACCAGCCACGCCCAGCCAGAACCGAAAGTGGTCACTGCACATTTGGTAAATGCCTCTTTAAAGCCATCAAATGAACCAAAAGCAGCGTTAATCGCCGCAGCTAATGCGCCGGTCGGTTCGCCGCCACCATTTGGAGACAAGCTGTTCCAGTAAAAAGTATGATTCCAGACTTGTGCCGCATTGTTAAAAACACCGCCTGATGATTTCAGGACGATTTCTTCCAAAGATAACCCCTCAAATTCAGTGCCGGGTACCAAATTGTTCAAGTTCGTTACATAAGTTTGATGATGTTTGCCGTAGTGAAAATCCAAAGTTTCAGCAGAAATATGAGGCGCTAAAGCATCTTTTGCGTAAGGTAAAGCGGGTAATTCAAAAGCCATGTTTTTTCTCCAAAGCTGAGGTTAAAAAATTTTGTCTCGCAAGAATAGTAAAATCCTATTTCAAATACCGAGTGTTTTGATAAAGTATTGTAACTCTAACATTGCTAACCAATTTAATAAAGTATAAGTTCGATTCCAAACGATTAGCACTCAGTTATATAAGCCTGTTTGGGCATCAGAAAAAGGCAATTTTGCAAAAAAGACAGGCAAAAAAAACGGCTATTAACTAGCCGTTTAGAGAAGGATATATAACTCCGCTCCGCTTAGAAAGCTGGATCGCATTCAAGAGTCGTCATAATCATAAGATTTTAGCAGGCACAAGAAAATGTGACACAGTGTCGCGCGACAAATTGCCGCAGAGAAAATCCATAACCTAAACTAATTTTTAAACAGCATCAATTTGATTTTAAAAGAAAATAAAAATTTCAAAGCGATCTACAAAGCGTTAATATTATTGTATGTTCTAGTTAAATATAAAGTGGTTTAGACAAAATATCAGAACAGCGCCAGATAACCGTTTAAGTTAGTTTATAAGCAATGATATTATCTTATTTTTAGAATTGTTCGCGGTTAAGCTTTGACTCGACAATTATATCGGATTCAGGATTGCTCAAGATGAAGACGGTTGATTTATTTAGTAGTGGAGAATAAAAATGTTATTACGTATCAATGATATAGCCCCTGATTTTATTGCCGATAGCTCTAAAGGAAAAATAAGTTTTCATCGCTGGATTGGAGATAAGTGGGCAATTTTATTTTCTCATCCAAAAGATTTTACCCCGGTTTGTACCACCGAGTTAGGTTGCATGGCAAAACTGGAACCGGAATTCACCGAGCGTCACTGCAAGCTGATCGGTTTGAGCACTGATTCTGTTTCCCATCATGATTCATGGGCGATGGATATTGAAGAGACTCAAGGCCATAAAGTCACTTATCCAATCATAGCTGATACCAATTTGGCTATTGCCAAACTCTACAACATGCTGCCGGCAGAGACTGTTAATTCTGAAGGACAATCCGTGGAGACTTTTGCGACAATAAGATCTGTTTTCATCATTGCCCCTGATAAAAAAATCAGAATGGTGATGACCTACCCGATGAGTACAGGGCGCAACTTCAATGAAATACTAAGAGTACTCGATGCTATTCAGCTCACGGACCGCCACCAGGTGGTAACTCCAGCGAATTGGCAATACGGCGATGATGTTATTATTTCGCCTTCTGTTTCTGATGCCGAGGCGCGTGAGAAATATCCGCAGGGTTTTAAAACCTTGAAACCGTATTTGCGTTTGGTTAAACAACCAAGTTAGGTTTGTCCGCTAAAGTGAACGAATTGACTATTGCCCGGTATTGCAACGATTAAAAACAGTTTTTTAATTGATTCCGGCATGTAATGTCTTCGTCTCTATTTTCGCCAATTTTATTTCCTTTGTTCTGTGTAATTTTCACCTCTTAACTTATTCCAAAAAACTTTTTAATGGAAATCACTATGCAACTGACTCCTGCTTTATTGCCTGATTTAATTTCAGCTATCTCCCAAACCATTGATAACAATGCTGAAGAAGTCACCTTATTAGATCAGGCTATCGGTGACGGCGATCATGTGATTAATTTGCTACGTGGCCTGCACGCCTTGGCCGCACAAAGTTCCGAATTAACCAAGCTTGACTGGGCAAGCGCCTGGCAAAAAATTGGCATGACGCTTATGTCAACGGTCGGCGGAGCATCAGGTTCTTTATATGGCACACTGTTTGTAAGCATGAGTAAAGCCGCCCGTGACCAAACTATGGACTTGAAAGTTTTTGCCAGCGCCTTTCATCAAGGCGTAGAGTCTGTAAAACAACGCGGCAAATCCGATGCCGGTGAAAAAACCATGCTGGATGTTTTGATTCCAGTTGCAAATACCCTAACACAGTCAGCCGCTGATGCAGCGCCATTATCAGAAACTTTAAAAAGCCTTCCTGATGTGGCAATTGCAGGTATGGAATCTACTCGCGATATGTTAGCTACCAAAGGAAGAGCTTCTTTTCTGGATGAACGCAGCCGAGGCCATATTGATGCTGGAGCGAAAACTGCACAATTGATGATTTGTGCATTGGTTATAGTATTGGCACAAAATTTAACCGAATAACCACAGGAATAAAATATGCAGCTTGAAGAAACCAATTTTTTGGGGATAGATCATCACAGCATGATTTCATCAGACATTGAGAAATCAAAATTTTTCTTTTTGGAAGTAATGGGCCTGGAAATTGCGCCAGGGCGCCCGCCGCTACCTTTTGACGGAGCTTGGTTCAAAATAGGCAACGGACAAACTTTGCATTGCTTGTGTTTGCCAAATCCTGATCCGGTAGAAAATCGCCCGGAACACGGAGGAGTAGATCGGCATGTCGCTGTGAAAATTACAAGCCTTGCGCCACTAATTGCTCGTCTGGAACATTATGGAGTGACTTATTCCAAAAGCAAATCAGGACGACAGGCGATTTTTTTCAGAGATCCTGATGGCAACGCCATTGAGGTTATTGAAGCCAGCTGATTTGAAAGTAATTTTTCCATCTTACATCTTCAGACAAAAACGGTTTGGTCTTGTACAATATCGCACATCTTAAACCCTTAATATAAAGAGAAGATTGTGAGTCTGAAAAGTCAAGAAAGCCTGAATTATAAAAGTGCCGGCGTTGATATTGAGGCAGGTGATGCGTTAGTTGAACGGATTAAACCCATTGCTGCAAAAACCCGCACACCCGGCGTAATGGCAGGATTAGGTGGATTCGGTTCCTTGTTTGAACTGCCGCTGGATCGCTATCAAAAACCGGTTTTAGTTTCCGGTACCGACGGGGTAGGAACCAAACTCAAATTGGCGATAGATATGAATATCCACAACACTGTCGGCATTGATTTAGTTGCAATGTGCGTAAACGATATTGTGGTACAAGGCGCTGAATCATTGTTTTTCCTGGACTATTTCGCTACCGGAAAACTGGATGTTAATACGGCTGCCGCAGTTATTGAGGGCATAGGAAAAGGCTGTGAACTGGCTGGCGCGGCTTTAGTCGGAGGTGAAACAGCTGAAATGCCCGGCATGTATGCAGAGGGCGAATACGATTTGGCCGGTTTTTGTGTCGGCATTGTGGAAAAAGATCAGCTTATCGACGGCAGTAAAGTTAAAGCGAGTGACCAACTCATCGGCATCGCTTCATCAGGTCCACACTCCAACGGTTATTCATTAATTCGCAAAATCATAGAAGTGAATAGCATCTCTTTGAATGAACCATTCAACGATAAAACCTTAGGTGAAACTCTGTTAGAGCCCACCAAAATATACGTTAAGCAATTATTGGAGCTGATGAAGCATGTAGAAATTCACGCTTTAGCTCATATTACTGGCGGAGGCATTACCGAAAACTTACCTCGTGTATTACCTGAAGGTCTTAATGCCTCGGTTAAACTGGATTCATGGCAACTGCCTGCGATATTTCAATGGCTGCAAGAAAAAGGCAATGTTTCCTTAGCCGATATGTTGACTACTTTTAATTGTGGAATTGGCATGATTGTTTGTGTTGCTGCTGAAGATGTAGCAAAAACAATTGAAGTTTTACAGCAACAAGGAGAAACTGTTTTTAAAATAGGCGAAATAGTGCCCGCGCAAGGTCAAGCGAAAGTAGTCTATTGTTAAGCATTCTTCCAAATTGGCAGCCTTGGAAGCTGCCATTTTTTGCAACATCAAACAAATTTTTTTATAACTCAATAAAAAAACCCCCACTATTTTTTGATAGTGAGGGTTTCCTAATCCCTTCTAAAACCTAGGTTTTAGAGAGCTTTCATTAGATGAAAGATGGGATTAATGGAGCGTCAACCATAACCATTTGACGGTTGCCTTCTGCATCGAAGAAGAACAGCAAGCCAGCGAAACGGCTGTCTGGATCGTAGATCAAGTCAGCTAAACGGTAAACTTCCCATGCAGCGTCAGAAGCTGTAACTTCGATAGTTCTTGTCTCACCTGGAGCCAATGGGCTATTGTCATTTACAGTTAAGCCTTCTTCAGCCAACAAGTCGTCTGGGTAAGCAGTTTCGTCTTGTAATACAGCTGGATCTAAGAAACGGACACCTGCAGTGTTGAATTCGCCTAAACGAATTGCTGAATCACCGTTGTTTGTAACAGTCAGTGTCATTTGCATAGCACGACCAGGTACACGGTAAGAAGCATCATCAACTTTTACAGACACTGTTGCTTCTGGCATTTCAATTGGCTTCATACCACGTAACAAACCAGCTTGTAATGGTGTAGTTACAGGATATTTTTCGTTTGTTGTGCCCATAGAAGCAGCAACGATAGCCATAGTAGCTACAGCGAAACCTAGACCAACTTTTTTATCAGTTGCTGAAATCAATGTATCTGCTTTACCACTGCTAATAGCGATATGACGTGGAACGAACAATGGACGTTTAATCCAGAACGCTAACCATGCCAAACCTAATGCGTACCAGAAAGCATGCCAAAAGTAAATATTACTTAAGTTGTATGTTTCTAAGTTAATGGTTTCGCCAGTCAAAGTAGTGATGTTATTTACGAAAGTCCCCATTGAACCAGTAACAGTTACCCATTTACCTGGACCAATGATAGGGCCACCGCCTTGGACGTTCATCATTGTATGAACGTGCCAGTCACCTGGACGACGTGCTTTCAACAATACTTTAAACTCGTAAGTTTCGCCTAATTCCAAAGTTACAGAACGTGGAACTAATTGACCGCCAATCCAAGATCCGGCACGGATAAATACAGGACCTGGAATACCGATGTTCAAGAAAGAAACTTCTGGTTTATCAACAGTCTCTGGCCAGCCCGCGAAAACGTGGAATTTACCAGAAATTGTCATTGTATCGTTAACTGCTACTGAATCTTTTGACCAGTTCAAGTCAAACCAGTGAATAGTACGCATACGCATAAATGCAGCTTGCGATTTTTCACCATGAGCAGATGCAGTTGGAGTGTAGAACATCGCTGCCGTTAATGACATCAGCAGTGCGACAAAGGATAATTTAGCAACTTTGTCTTTTATTATTTTCATATATCCTCCTCTATTACTAGAGAATCTATTTTTAGATTATCTGGCAACATAAAATTGCCAGGTCTCAATTCTAGTACTGTCTCAAAACTCTTCTTAAGAAGCGTCATCAGCGATAAAATCAGTTTTAGAAAACCATTTACCGAAGAAGTGCCACAAGAAATAGATAATGATAGAAACGAAACCAGAGAAGAACGCAGATACAGGAGCAACGTCTTTACCGAAAGTTCTTAATGTACCTTTTTCAACCATACGAATGTACTCTGGAGTACCAGTACGTACATAGTGGTAACCTTGCAAGTCAGCCAAAGTCATCATCATGCCGTTGTATTCAACAGGAACATGCAATGGAGCAATAATTGGCCAGTTACCTGGATAGAAAAGCAATCCGAATCCCAAACCACCAACAACAGCAGTCAATGTTACGCTGCTTGACAGCATTAATACTACGTCAAGAACGATAGCGCCTGGAATCAGGTTAGAAGGGAAACAGAAGTTAACTGGGAAATATGTCCATCCCCAGAAGTTCATATAACGGTTAATCCACTCACCTAACATCAGAGCTAATACAGAAACAACCGCACCGAAAGGCAATCGGTAACGATACCACAAACATGCTTGAGCAGCAGCAGGGAAAGTAATTGCCACGATAGGTGCTACAGTTACCCACAGACGTCTGTCTTTCCAGTCAGTCCAGAAATCCCAGTCACCACCAGTTAACATATAGTGAATGTGATAGCCACCAAGAATGGCAGTGAACACTACAAAAAGAATCATCCAGTCGAACGTACGAGAAGCTTGAACCGCTTCTGCACGTGATCTTACAGCTGATTGAGATGCGCTCATTAGCTTACCTCCTAAAAATTAAAATTATATTTTTTTATTTACCATCTCACGGACTGCATGTCCTGACAATAAAATCAGGACATGTCATAGGAGATAGTATTTCTGTTACTAAAAAACGATTAAGCAATTAAGCCAAATCTTTTTTCAATAATTTTGTGATTGACATAACTTCTGTGTTTACTACACCTAAAACAGCCAGTGCAGCCCAACCGAAGAATACGAAACCGTAGTGTAAAGGAGCAACGAACAACTCTTCCATAAACCAGAATGTGTGTCCCCACTCGTTTAAACCAACGTTTGGCAGAATCATAAATGGTCCAACAACAGCAACCAAATACATCAAGTGCAAACCTTCTTGATATGTAGGCAATCTTGTTTTTGCATACATGAAAGAAGCAGTACCAGTGATGATATAGATTGGGTATGACAAATAGAACTCGATAATGTGACTTGGTGTAAAGTCAGTATCGCGAACGATTGTTTGATGCCATGTACCATCTTGCTCTGTAAAGTAAGAAGCACCCCAGTAAATTGCCCAACCGTACATTACCAACCATGTCCAGTGTGTAAAATGTCTTCTTAATTCTTCACGTGGAGTGATAGACATAACTTTACGATCACGAGTTTTCCACAAATAGCCATTGATTGCTGAGAACAACAATACTTCAATAACCATTTCGATGTATAACATGTTCATCCAGTATGTTTCAAACTCTGGAGCAAATGAGTCCAAACCTGCAGACCAACCATAAACACCTTCGTACCAACGAATGAATGAATAAAACACAAGATACAACATAAAACCTGCAATCAGGTTAGTTTTGTTTAAAAGCGGTGCTTCCGCAGCATCAGCTTTGACTGACTCAGTTGTAGCAGCCATATTCTACCTCCTAAATATTATTAAAATTTCCGGCCATTACAGCTAGAAGTTTCTTAAGTTTACATCCGTGCGTTAAGTCACCCCAACTTTGAGCAACCCCACATCGTCCCTGCTGTGGGGGTGGAGTCTACCAGTTCGATAATCTATGTCAAGCGTAAAAAAAAATATTAAAAAAAAAATCTAACTTTTACTCGTTTTTTTTTAAAATATAAAAAAATAATTCTTTATAATCAACATACTATACAATCTTCTACCGATAACAATTGACCTTATAACTCAAAAAAAAACAAAACTTAAGCTCATCTCTTGCGCGACAAATTGTCGCAGTTTTACATTAATTTTCTACGGATAAATTCACTTTTTTGATAAACTTAGACTTTAATCCTAAAAAGCTTTTTATCCCCCTAAACTATATGAACATACGCTACAAAATCGCGCTTTTCGTTATTTCATTGATTGTTCTTCTGGCTTTTCAGAGCAAACTGGTTATGCCTTGGGTCTACAAAATAGTGGCTTCCGATCTTTTTCTTGAAGATTCGGGAGATTCTGGCAGTCAAATACCGGTTTCTACTGACATGACTCGCTTTGCATTTACTCAATGCAATACACACGTTGCGAAAGATTTAGGCTCAAAGTTTTCGGTAGTCTTTCCAAAAGAGCCGATTAACTCGTGGGCCATGGGTAATTATGAATATGTAATCAATGCTGATATTCAAATCACACCATCAGGTGCGGCAGCGATCACAAAACGTTATGCGTGCAATATCAAATATAAAAATAAAGCCGATAAGACAGGAGTGTCTGATATTAATAACTGGTCTGTTAATGGAATATCAGGACTAAGTGATTTGTAAATTTTGAGATTTATTCAGAAGTCAGTTTATTGACTTCTGAAATTTAGTTTGTTTCTTTTGCGCTTAAAACCGCAGTTATTGGCATGTATTGGTGCTGCATATTCAAATCTAACGCCACTTGCTCAGAACTGATATATCCTTGATAAATATTAACTGCCCTCAATAGTCCTCGACGTTTGGCTACGCAAACCATACCCAGTGCAGCGATCTCAAGAATATAACTTATCGTCGCATCGGTAAGCGCGATTGTTGCAGTTTTAGGATAAGCTCCTGGCATATTTGCCACGCAGTAATGCACAACATTGTGCTTCAGATAAACAGGATTACTGTGGGTTGTTGGGATAGATGTTTCTACACAGCCACCTTGATCAATACTAACATCAACAATGACAGAGCCCTTTTGCATGGTTTTCACCATTGACTCGGTTATTATTTTCGGAGCCCTGGCCTCCCGACACAGCACCGCTCCCACCACAAGATCAGCATCAACAATATGTTCACTAATATTTTGTTGATTGGATAAAAAAATACTGACATCCGACAAATGTTCTTGATGTAGTCTTTGCAAACTTTCACTTTTTAAACCAGCTAAAAATACATTCGCCCCCATCGCACTCGCAGTTCTTGCCGCATGTTGTCCAACGATACCATCACCTATCACCACCACTTTGCCGTGACGCTTATTTAAAACCAGCCCTAACTGCACCCCCCTACCCTGCTGGTGTTTTGCCAAATAATAAACCCCCATCGTTACTGCCATATTCCCAGCAATAGCACTCATCGGCGCGAGAATCGGCAGCCGTCCTTGTTCGTCTTCCACAGATTCATAGGCTATGGCGGTCGTACCTTTTTTAAGCAACTCTTCTGTCAGTGTTTTTGTTACCCCAGATAAATGAAAAAAAGTAAAAACAATTTGCTGTTGCAAATATTGATATTCTGACGGCTGCGGCTCCTTGACTTTCACGACCAAATCAACAGCCCAGGCTTGTGCCGTTGAAACTAATTGCGCTCCCGCCTGTTGATATTCCTGATTGCAAAATCCTGAGCCGCTGCCTGCATTGTTTTCAACCAAAACTTCATGCCCGGCTGCGATCAGGAGTTTCACACCATCCGGCGTTGCAGCAACCCGATTTTCATTGTCTTTTATTTCTTTAATAACACCAATTTTCATCAAGGAAGTCTCATTGCTTTGTTGCTTGCATAGCGCAAACCGCCGCACCCCATAATGCAGCATCGGCATTAGTACAAATTTTTACTGAAATTGACTCTAATAAGCCGCGATAACGACCTTTCGCTAAAAAACCTTCCATAAACGCGCCTTGCTGAATAAACGGCAATATTTTTGCCCCAATCCCACCTGCTAAAATCACGCCGCCGTGAGGCAAGCATTTGAGGGCTAAATTACTCGCCTCTGCGCCATAAATGCGACAAAACATCGTCAGCACTTTAACGCATAACACATCTTCGCCAGTCATTCCTAGCGCACTTATCACAGTAGCCGGATCCGTTTTCTGCATTTTTTGTTCAGTTTCAGCATTGACTGGCGCGTACTTAATGGTTTTCAAAAACTGATATAGATTTATCAATCCAACACCGGATAAGACCCTTTCGTAACAAACATGCTCTGGATAAAGCGTCATTAAATAACGCAGTAACGCAATTTCCTCTTCATTTTGCGGTGCAAAATCGGTATTGCCACCTTCAGAAGCAATCACATGATATTTTTGACCATCCCAAGCCACAGTCGCCTCGCCCAGTCCTGTTCCGGCTGCTAATACGGCAATATTTCCCTTTTTTACTTTGCCAATCGCATTTAGCTCGACAAAATCATCTTCAGGTAAATTTAAAACGCCCCATGCCATAGCTTCCAAATCATTGAGCAACAAAACGCCAGTCGCACCGCTTTGCTCTGCAATTTCTGCATTCTTTAAAAACCAGGGCAAATTCGTCGTTTTGCAATCACCATCAACCACCGGCCCCGCAACACCAATACAAACTTGCGAGACTTTTTCACCTGCCAAAAACAAAGCCAGTACATCGGTAAAACTCGCAAAATCAGCACTCGCATATTGCTGTTTTTTTACGCACAACCATTCCGCCCCCTGCTGCTGATATAAAGCCAATAGCGTTTTTGTACCGCCTACATCTCCTGCCAATATCATCATTTACCCTCATGATGAGTAAAAACTTGATATTTTTTATCTTTATCAAAACTCATGACATCATAAGCATCTTTTCTACCGCCCATTTCCATTCCTGGTGTGCCGCTAGGCATTGCAGGAACAGCAATGCCAACTACACGCGGTTTAAGTTTTAACAATTTTCTGATGTCATTTGCTGGCACATGCCCTTCAATCACATAACCATTAACCACAGCGGTATGACAGGATGCCATTTCTTTTGACACCCCGTATTTGTCTTTTATCGCTTGAACATCCTCAACAACATTATCTGTAACCTGAAAATTATTCTCTTTTAAATGCTCTACCCATTTTCCGCAACAACTACAGCTAGGGCTTCTATAAACATCAATCTTAACCGGCTCAGAGACTGTCGCTGCGGGTTTTGAAGCTTGTTCTGCATAACCATTGAAAGCCAAAAAAGATAGACTTAAAGTCACAGCCAACATTAAATTTTTCATAACAGCACCTGTTGAAATAATTTGTTACAACGCATTCTGATGATACTGCGGACTAAATTCATGAACCGCATCAACCATTGCTTTCACATGTTCTGGATTAACATCAGGCAAAATTCCATGCCCCAAGTTGAATACATGTCCCGGGCCATTGCCGTATTTTTGTAAAATCGTTTTGACTTTTTCTTCAATTACTTTGGGTTCTGCATATAAAGCAATCGGATCGAGATTACCTTGCAACGCAACTTTTTCGCCTACCCGTAAACGAGCTTGAGCAATATCTGTTTGCCAATCCAATCCTAAAGCATCATACCCGGCGTCTACCATAGACTCTAGCCACAAGCCACCGCCTTTGGTAAACAAAATTGTGGGAATTTTTTCTCCGTTTTGTTCAACTTTCAATAACTCTCTAACCTGTTTTGCATAAGAAAGGGAAAATTCCTGATAATCCTCCGTGCTTAACATGCCCCCCCAGGTATCAAAAAGCATCACCGCCTGCGCCCCCGCTTCAATCTGTGCATTCAGATAAAGTGCAACGGAATAGGCTAATTTATCGAGCATTTGGTGCATTAATTTCGGCTCGTTGTACATTAAGCTTTTAATTCTTTGAAAAATTTTGCTGCTACCCCCCTCCACCATATAAGTAGCCAGCGTCCAAGGACTGCCGGAAAAACCAATCAATGGCACACGCCCCTGCAAATTTTTTCGGATTAGACTAACAGCATCAGTAACATAACGCAGTTCGCTATTCGGGTCTGGAATCGGCAACGCCTGAATATCAGCCGCTGTTCTGACCGGCTTTTTAAATTTAGGCCCTTCACCTTCAGTAAAATAAAGACCTAACCCCATCGCATCAGGAATAGTTAAAATATCAGAGAATAAAATTGCCGCGTCAAAATCAAACCGCTCTAACGGCTGTAATGTCACTTCACAAGCCAGTTCAGGATTGGTGCACAAATCCAAAAAACTCCCCGCCTGTTCGCGCACTTTTCGATATTCAGGCAAATAACGTCCGGCTTGTCGCATCATCCAGATCGGCGTTCTATCAACGGGTTGTTTTAATAAAGTTCTAATAAAAATATCGTTTTTTAAAGGTTGCATTATTTTGAGGACGACTGATTTAATGAAATGTCTCGCTTTTTTATTTCTTGCTGTAGCGCTTGAATCTTTCTAGGCCATGCCTGCCTAAACTCGGCTGGCAATGATTTCACTGTAGTATATGCGTCTTTGTTATCTGCAAAAGAGCCATATAACAAAATATACTTTTCCAGATTTCTACTTTTAACTCGCAAAATCTTTAATTCACTTTCCAAGTTATGATGTTTTTTTACAATATTTAGTAAAGCTTGCCTGCTTGATAAGGCTATTAGCTGTAACGTATATTTTCCTGGTGCTTGTTCCAAAATCCATTGTTCATCAGCATCTTGTTGAATAAGTGGTTTATTTGCTTGCGACTCTAGTGTTTTTCCTGGTGCTGTTGTAATCAGCTTAAGATTATCAGATGTGTCAACTTTGTTATGTTGGACTACTATTGCCGAAACCTTTGGTTTTGCCACCAAATTGGCTGAATTTGCTATAGGCTGTGAACTTGGTGAAACAGCTTCGCGGGTCGTTTTATAAATCAAGAAAATAAACATCGCACTGATCAAGATAACACTGCCAGCTAACGGAGTTTTTAACGACCGGCAGAGCGTTTTTTTCTGCTCCAGCTTGACCAACAACGGGAGCTCGGCAGCTATTTTTCCCGGAATCCCAGCAGTGCGCTGATAAATCCTGCTAAGTAATTTATCATCAATCTCGCCGTTTTCATTTTCTGCATTTGCGAACATCGACAAGCCTTGCAAAAAAACAGCGATGCCGTTTTTTGTTAAAGCAGGAATCTCCATAAAATAACAGTCATCCAGCACATTGTCCGTGATATTTTTTGAATGTAACTGTTCTCTGGTGAAAGCAAAAACAACTCTAAGTGCTGGATTATGTAGGGCGTACTCTGTTAAGGCTGTAATAAGTCCGGCAGTTAAATTAACGGCATCGTCAATCATTAACACGGCTTTTTTTTGCTGTTGTTCGCAAAAATTTAACGCAAACTGTAAATCGTGATTTACTAACTCAGGATTATGCTGTTGTATTGTAGAGGTAAGCTGTATTTGAATTTGCTCAAAACGTAAAGTCCCCAATCCCTGAAGTAAACAAATGGCCCAGACATTTTCTCTTTGTTTTTTAAAAGTATTAAGCAGATTTGTTTTGCCTACCCCTTCTGCTCCACAAAGAATAATAACTTCCCTTTGATTTAAAATAAGCTGTCCTAACAAATCAAATTTTTCAGCCCGTTCTTTTGTTATCAGCCCATAAAAATCTGGGTTCATTGCTTCAGAAACCACGTTATCCACTATGTTCCAAAGTACTATTCAATGTCTGCTCTAATACTTCGCGCTTAACATTAAAAGGCAATGAAGCTCTGCCTATTTTTTCCAGAGCAATAACCCGAATTGCGCCATCTATATTTTTTTTATCAACGGACATTAACTCAATATAATGCCTAGTAGTCATAGTTTTAGGAGGCGTTACAGGCAGATTTACCTGTTCAAAAATTCTGATAATTCTGGCAACATCCTTATCATTCAACCAGCCTAGTCGCCTGGATAAATCAGCTGCCTGACAAGTCCCTATCGCCACAGCCTCACCATGCAGATATTCGCCGTACCCCGTCCCCGTTTCAATTGCATGTCCAAACGTGTGTCCTAAATTCAGCGTAGCTCGAACCCCTGACTCAAACTCATCTTCCCCCACAATCCTGGCTTTCGTAATGCAAGATTTTTCAATTGCATAAGCTAAAACCTCTTTTTCTCGCGCAAGTAGTTTTTTTGCATTCAGCTCCAGCCAGGAAAAAAACTCCGCATCAGCAATCAAGCCGTATTTAATAACCTCGGCTAACCCTGCCGAAAATTGCCTATCGTCGAGTGTATCTAACACTGTTGTATCAGCAATAACCGCTTGTGGCTGATAAAACGCCCCAATCATATTTTTACCTAATGGATGATTGACGCCGGTTTTGCCGCCTACAGACGAATCAACCTGGGCTAATAAAGTTGTGGGTATCTGAATAAAGGCAATGCCTCGCTGATAGCAAGCCGCTGCAAAACCGCCCATATCACCGATAACGCCGCCACCTAACGCAATTAGAGTTGCATTCCGGCTAAACTTTTTTTCTAGCAATGCTGTAAAAATAGTCTCGACATGCTCTAAAGTTTTATATTGTTCGCCATCTGGCAAAATAACAGTTTCGACTTGATAATCAGTTAATTTTTTTAACACAACCTCTAAATACAACGGCGCGACAGTTACATTTGTGACAACCACAACCTGTCTGGATTTGATGTGCCGTCCTAATAAATCCGACCGTGTTAAGAGATTTTCGCCAATATAAATAGGATAACTTCTTACCCCTAACTCAACTTGCAATTGTTTCATAGTTTTACTTTAATTGTTGGCATCCTGAAAAGCCTGCAATATTGCCTTAACTACCGCTTTGCTTTGCATTTCTCCAGTATCTATTTTGAAATCAGCGCAACCAAGATAAAGCGGCTCTCTTTCTTTAAGTAGCATTTCAAGGCGCTGTCTTGGATCTTCAGTATTTAACAACGGCCGCTGAGTGTCGCGTCGGGTTCTTTGCAAAATATGTTCTATTGAACATTGCAAATAAACCACAAAACCATTGTTTTGTAATTGTCTGCGATTTTCTTCGCGCAGAATTGCACCGCCACCAGTTGCTAAAACAATCCCATTTATGTCAGTCAACTGCGCTATCATGGCTTGCTCTCGATTCCTAAAGCCATTTTCGCCTTCATATTCAAAAATAGTAGGAATATCCACGCCCGTACTTTCCTCAATTGCTTTATCACTGTCGTAAAAAGGCAAACGCAACGCACTTGCTAGCTGTCTGCCAATCGTGGTTTTTCCAGCACCCATCAGGCCAATTAAATAGATATTTTCAGATTGTTTCATAAATAACTGGGCAGTCACAAAATTAAAAAAGGGGCATTATGCCCCTTTTTTGTCCTTTGGTGTAGTTTGTTTAGTGAATGGTTAAAGCTGGTTTTACAATCTTCGGAGTTATAAAAAACAATAACTCACTATTTACTTTACTGACGTTCGTGTTTCTAAATAAAAAGCCTATACCAGGCAAATCACCGAAAAATGGAATTTTGTTTAGTCCATCGCTGTCTGTAGTCTCATAAACCCCGCCCAAAACAATCGTTTCGCCATCATTTACTTGCACGGTAGTGTTAATATTTTTTACGCTTATGTTAACACCTGACGGCGCATCTTTTGAGATATTTAGTTCAACAATAACACTTCCATCAGGAGTAATTTGCGGTGTTACGGTCAGTTTTAGATTGGCATCTACAAACGATTGTGTAGGTGGGTTATTTGCACTTCCAGGAGTTGTTACCTGTAATTTTGTACCGGATGTAATAGTGGCCG
The DNA here is from genome assembly GCA_903875455.1 of uncultured Pseudomonadota bacterium. Classification (GTDB taxonomy): domain Bacteria; phylum Pseudomonadota; class Gammaproteobacteria; order Methylococcales; family Methylomonadaceae; genus CAIQWF01. Next base: position 17,105 of record CAIQWF010000165.1, on the reverse strand, counting down.
GTTTTCTATCGGAAGTCATTACTCTAGGATTAGCCAAAACCTGTCCCCTATTCTCATTTTGCAGGGCGTCTAGCTCTAAATTAAGCACATAATCAGCTGTGCGCGACAACGTCATAGCCAATGCCCCAGGAGGAAAAGCACTTAATGCTCCAGATGCTGCAGCCGCCAAATCAACACCTAGATTACTGCTTAAAGTACTAGCAGCGGGATTGCCAATGCCAGTCCCTCCCATGGAAAAACTTCTATTCCCGCCTATGTCGGCCGCCTTTCCCACGCCAAATTTAACCCCTAACTGTTGCGCAAAACTCTTCTCTGCTGTGACAATTCTAGCTTCAATCATTACTTGTCGCACAGGCACGTCCAGTAATTTAATCAAACCTCTAATCTCATCCATCTTCCCAGCAATATCTTTGACAATAAGTGTGTTAGTTCTTGGATCAACACTTACCATTCCTCTCGAAGAAAGCAAGCCACCTGTAGGTAGTTGAAGATTCGCTGCATTTGCTGCATTTGCTGCATTTGTTGCATTTACATTCTGCGCCATCAAAATCGTTTTAATATCATCTGCTTTGGCGTAGTTAATTTGGACATATTCAGTACGCAACGGCTCCAACCTTACACTGACCTTTTGCGATTCTTCCTCATCTCTTTCCAGCTTGGTAATTTCAGCAGTCGGCGCAATCCAAACAACATTACCGGCTTTCCTTTGTCCTAACCCCTTTGCTTTTAAAATCAAATCCAATGCCTGATCCCAAGGCACGTCATTTAACCGTAAAGTAACATTTCCACCCACAGTATCGCTGGCAATCATATTGAATTCAGTAAAGTCTGCCAAAATCTGCAACACACTTCGGATTGAAATATCCTGAAAGTTTAACGACAGTTTATTGCCAGTATATGGAAATTTCTTTTTCGCCACTGCTTCTTTTTCCTCCGGTGACAGCGGTTTGAAATCAACTGTCAACAAACCATTAGCCTGGTAGGAAGAATATTCATAATTGCCATCTGCTGTAGAAACGGTTACCACTGTATCAGATCCGACACTCACCGCATCGACTTTTTGCACAGGGGTAGCAAAATCGGAAACATCAAAACGCTTTCTAAATCCAACAGGCAATTGAGTATTCAAAAACTTCAAAACAACTTTTCCGCCTTTTTCCTTAACGTCGACAACCGTATTGGGTTTGGCTAAGGCGATTAACAATAAGCCGTTACCTGCCGCTCCTCTTCTAAAGTCTATGTCTTTAATAGCTTGTTTCGGCAGCAATCTTGCGACCACAGATTGCTTTTTAGCTTTGCCTGGCTCAACTTTTTCAGCGACTGACTCAAGCTCTGACTCCGGTACGGCCTCGACTTTTACAGACTGTTTCTTATTGTCAGCTGTTGTCGGAGTCGTCTCGTTTAAAGTCACCAAGACCTTATTTCCGGTTATCTTAGTCTCATAAGGTACCGTTTGAGCAAGATTAATCACAACTCGAGTACGCCCTGCAACCTCAACCACATAGACATTGCTGGCAGCCCCCTTGTTAACCGAAAAGCTTTTCTTCGCCAGCCCGCTTTTAACATTAGAAAAATCCAACGCAATCCGAGCCGGATTATCCGTTTGAAAAACTTTAGGCTCAACCGCAGGGCCATCCATTTCCAACTGCAACTGCACTTTATCGCCAGCAAGTGTTGCAAAATCGAGCGCCTTGATTGTTAATCCATCAGCCCATGCCACGCCAACCGGCAACAGCATCAGAAACAAACCGGCTGCCACTCTACCAGAGAAAAAGCCTCTTTGAGCCTGTAATAATTTATTATTCTGTTTGATATTCATCATATTACCTTTAAATCACTCAGTCGCCACCAGCTTTAATGAAGCAGGCTGTTCATTCCAACGCGGTTTTTCCTTATCAGAATTTTTATCAGGAACAATCTCGGTTAACTTGATTTCGTCGTTAGTAATCTCGATAATTTTTCCATAATTAAATCCCATATAATTTCCAACCTTAACCTTATAAATTGTCCCGTCGTTGGATTTCACCAACCCCCACAACGTTGAATCTTTTATAGTCCCCACCATGCTTAAGGTATCGAGGGCATGGCTTTCCAAATCTTCCTTAACACGAGTAAGATCAGGCTTAATACCATTATCGGCTTCTTCAGCCTCAGTTCCTGCGGCGGCAGCCTCTTTATCCATCGGTTTGAATGGATCTCTGGAACCATCAAGATCGAATGAAAAAGGCTCGGTTGTTTTAAGTGGTGGCAAAGGATCTATGTGCCCTTTGGGCCTGGCTTTTATCTCAGCTATCTTTTGATCCAAATCAGAAAAATCATTTCCACCACAAGCAGTTAAAGCTAAACAAAACAGATGTAATACAAAAAACTTTGTCCGGTACTTTCGATTTGATTTCAGACTATTTTTCATTTACCCGTCCCCTGATTATCATTTTCTTGCTCGCTGACAACCTCATTATATGTTTTTACTCTTGCCCTCATAAGCAGAGCTCCTTCTTGTGCTGGATTAATCTCAATATCATGCACTGTGACAATCCTCGGCAAAGAGGCCAACCCGCCTACAAACATTCCTAATTCTTCATATTTGCCTTCCATTTCAATAGAGTAAGGCAGCTCGACATAAAAGTCTTTTTTATCTTCAGCCTCTGGTTGAAACAGCTTCTGCTCCAATCCACTATTCACAGCCGTTTGAGAAATTTCGGTTAACAGGTTTGCCACCTCAGCTTTGGTTGGCATCTGCTTCATCATGCCTTTTAATAATCCTTTAATTTCATCAAACTGGGCACGGTAGTCTGCTAAGTTAACAGCTTTCCGTTGCTTTCCTTCAAACTCTGTGACCAAAGTTTGCTCTTGTGCCTCAAGAGTCTCCAATTCCGCCAACTGATCCATCGTGAAATAATAATATCCGCCCCCCGCTACCAGACAACAAACTATCAAAATCGCAGCAGCTTTAACTTGCAATGGCCACGAACCGGCGGCGTTAAAATCCCAATTAATTTCTGATAAATCCATCATTTCGCTCCTGGCTGACCTGCCGGTTTATTTTCATCGTCTTTTGGCTTGTCCTTTTTTTGTTTAAAAATCATTGTAAAATCGTCATATCCGTTTTTCATTCCACTATGACCTATGCCTCTAACAATCTTAAGACTAGGAGCTGTAAAATATTCAGACTTATCAATAGCTCGCATATAATCAGAAACTCTGGAATTAGACTGCGATTTACCTACGATTGTGATATCTTCGCCTTTTTGGGTAAGACTTATGACATAAACGCCGACAGGGGTAATTTTTCTGAGCTCATCGAATAGATGAACAATTTTAGGCCGACTGGCCTGTAACTCCTGAATCAGACCAATCTTTTCGTTTAGTTTAGCCTTTTTTTCCTCGATTTCCTTAATTTCGGCAATTTTCTTGTCCACTGCCGTGATTTCATCTTTCACACGGGTATTTCGCTGGGTCTGGTAATCTTTTAACGATTCAATGTGCATGTACACCAACCCAAACAAAATACAGGTCAGAGCCACTCCACCGCCCATAGACACAAGAAAATCCTGTTGCCGTTTTTTCCGTAGCTCTTCCCGCCAAGGAAGTAAATTAATTTTGGCCATTAATCAAAACTCCTTAAAGCTAACCCACAGGCAATCATCATGGCAGGCGCGTCATTGCTCAAGTTTTGCGGTTTAATCCTGTTTGAAAGTGCCATATTGATAAATGGATTGGCGACATAAGCAGAAATACCTATATTTTTCTCTACAATTTTGTCCAATCCTGAAATTGAAGCACAACCACCAGCAAGAATAATGGCATCAACATCTCTGTTTGCACTTGATGAAACAAAAAACTGCAATGCTCTGGATATTTGCTGCACCATCGCCTGCTTGAAAGGCTCCAAAACATCAGTAACGTAGTTGTCAGGTAATCCGCCCTGCCTCTTTGCTGATCCGGCTTCTTCATAAGAAAGACCGTAACGGCGCTGAATTTCTTCCGTTAATTGCTTGCCACCAAAACTTTGCTCTCGTACATAAACGGTACGACCGTTATGCAACACATTAAGCGTCGTCATGGTAGAGCCGATATCTGCAATTGCTACAGTCTGCTTGTCTGCTGACCTTTTGCTCAATTTGTCAGTCCCTCGCAGCTGATCGATCAGCAATGAAAAAGCATTTTCCATCGCGAACGCCTCTACATCGACAATCCTTGCCCTTAATCCAGCTTTGGCGAGAGCATCAACCCGGTCATCGACATTTTCCCGCCGTGATGCGGCTAATAAAACATCAACCATATCGGGATTGTGTTCATTTTTCCCTTGAACCTCAAAGTCCAGATTAACCTCATCCAAAGCATAAGGAACATACTGGTCGGCCTCTACCATAATCTGCTCTTCCAGCTCATCTTCTTTCAGTCCAGCTGACATCTGAATTATTTTTGTCATTACTGACGAACCAGCCACCGCAACACAGGCATTTTTTTCCTTTGAGCCCGACTGTTTAACCGCCAGTTTTATCGCATCTGCCACCACATCAACATTTGCAATGTTTTTATCAACCACCGCATCTTGCGGCAACGGCACTACTGAGTAACTTTCAACCCGGTAACGGTTTCCGGTTTTGCTTAGTTCTAACAGCTTAATTGCTGCGGTGCTAATATCTATGCCTAAAACTGCGGAAGGCTTACGATTAAACAAGTCCATAACTCAATCCTGCTATGTAATGACAATTTAAATATCTCATGGTTTTTACTGCCTATTTCTCATTTAATCCAGCATATATTCAAAGTTAAAACAACCTATCAAAAGTATAGTAGTGTTTTTTTTTTCAAAAGAAAAAATACATTTTATTTTGAACCTGCTATTGTTCTGCACTTAAAAAGAGGCTATTTTTAGCCGCAGGCTGGAGTTTTTTTAATCGAAAGCATCAACTTCGCAGCAAACTCCCTAACTTACTCTTTCATAACCCACTTCTTCCCTTGGCATGGCTTTGTGTAAAATTCTTTTAAAATGGTTGGCTATTACTACTTTAGTAGTAATTCTTGGCGCTACAGCTGTTGGCTATTATCTTTACTCCAAATGGACCAAAGACATGCCGGATGTTAATTCGCTACGTGACGTGCAATACCAAACCCCTTTTAGCATCTACACGAAAGATAACGCCCTGATTGCGCAATTTGGGGAGAAAAAACGCACCCCTATCAGTATTAACAAAATTCCTCAGCAGCAGATAAATGCTTTTCTGGCGGCCGAAGATGACCGCTACTATTCACATCCGGGCGTTGACTATAAAAGCTTGGTACGTGCTGCCATACAATTATGGTTGACAGGCAAGAAAAAACAAGGTGCAAGCACTATTACCATGCAGGTTATTCGTAATTTTTTGCTGACCCGCGAAAAAACCTATAACCGCAAGGTAAAAGAAATTATTTTATCCCTGCAAATGGAGCGCTCTTTCAGCAAAAGTGAAATTCTGGAACTTTATCTAAACGTCATCTATATGGGCCACAGTGCTTATGGTGTGGTAGCCGCAGCAGAAATCTATTATGGTAAGGAATTATCTCAGCTAACTCTTGCAGAACAAGCGATGATAGCGGGCTTACCCAAAGCTCCTTCCGATTACAATCCGATCACCAATCCTGAACGGGCCAAACAACGGCGTGATTATATTTTACGGCGGATGGCCGACCTTGGTTACGCTTCGCAAGCTGCGGTAGACCAAGCCTTAAATGAAGCTGATGCCGCAAAAATTCACGTTCCAACTCCAGATTTTCCCGCACCATATATTGCCGAAATGGTACGCCAGGAAATTCTGGCAAAATACGGTGAAGATGCCTATACCAGCGGCATGAAAGTCTACACCAGCATTGATAAAAACCTGCAAACCACTGCCAGTCAAGCCCTTAGAAATACCTTGCATCTTTATGACAAACGTCATGGTCTGAGAGACTTGCCTTACCAAAGCGTCAGCACTGATGCAGAATTTAAACAGATTCCCGTGATTGGCGACACCTATCCCGCCCGTATCGTAGAAGTTGGAGAAAACAGCTCGAAGGCACTCTTGCAAAATGACACTTTGATTGAAATCGCAGCCACCACTGTTCAGTGGCGAAAATCAGAGCACAAAATCATTAGCAGCCGTTTAAACATTAATGATGTTGTGCGTGTCAAACCGGGCAAAGAAAAAGCTTGGCAGCTCACCAGAATTCCTGAAGTTCAAGGGGCTTTTGTATCGCTAAATCCAATGAATGGAGCTATTTTAGCCCTGGAAGGCGGATTCGATTTTCATCAAAATACTTACAATCGCGCCACCCAGTCAAAACGGCAACCCGGCTCCGGTTTTAAACCGATTATTTACACCACCGCCTTAGAAGACGGTTTTACTGTAGCCAGCATGATTAATGATGCCCCTATGACTATTGATAATGGTCCAGGAAGCAGACCGTGGCATCCTCAAAATTACAGCAACCGTTTTTATGGTCCGACCTCGATCAGATCGGCGATAACATACTCTCGCAATATTGTCGCGATTAAATTGCTGCAAGAAGTAACAATTGATAAAGCCATTGCAACAGCATTGCGATTTGGCTTTCAAAAAGAGCAACTGCCACACTACCTGCCTTTGGCTTTAGGCAGCGGTTATGCCTCACCCTTACAAATGGCACGCTTGTATGCGGTTTTTTCCAATGGCGGCTTTTTAGTAAATCCTTACATTATAGAGCGCATTGAAAACGTCAAGGGCAAAACGTTATATCAAGCAACGCCGGATACCGTTTGCAGCAACTGTAAAGATGTTCCAGAAGCAGGTAAGCCAGCGGTTGCAAATCCTTCACATTATGCCGCACGAGTGATTTCACCCCAAATTAACTTTTTAATGAACTCCCTGCTGCGTGACGTGGTACGCAAAGGCACAGCCACTGATGCCAAAGTTTTAGGCCGTAGTGATTTAGCAGGAAAAACCGGCACCACCAATGACCAACATGATGCCTGGTTCAATGGCTTTACCCCAACAGCTGTAGCAACCGCCTGGGTTGGATTTGATGACGAGAAATCACTCGGCGGTTCTGAAACCGGTGGTAAGGCGGCGTTACCAATGTGGATAGATTACATGCGCATTGCCCTGAAAGATGTTCCCGAAACTCCTTTCACACCACCTGCCGGGATTGTAAAAAGGACAGAGAATGGTATTTCCGATTTCTTCATTGAAGGCCAACGCCCAAGAAAGGCTACTTTTGCTTCGACCTATTCTCCACGCCCGGCATCTACATCAAAACACACCAGTAATGGCCCGGAAACACACGAAGGAAAAACGGTAGAGGATTTGTTTTAATCACAACTTTTCCATGAAATGACCGATTTAAAAATAAACCCGGTCATTTCCAAAACCTGAGCAGGCCTAAAAATGACGGCAGTCGCGAGCAAAATCAAACAATTTAATAGTGGCAGAAATCCGCAGCTATTAAAAAAGAAATATGAAAATATGCGCTCCAATGCTTTTGTGTTTTATCGAGGGTCGTGTCATCTGTTTTATCAGGGTTTACCTTCTCAATCTATTCTTGAACAATCACCGCCAAGCTGGATTTGTGGAGATTTACATCTGGAAAATTTCGGCAGCTATAAAGCCGATAACCGAAACATTTATTTTGACATTAACGATTTCGACGAAGGCGTATTAGCCCCTTGTCTATTTGATGTGGCCAGAGCTTTAACCAGCATTATTCTCGCTGCGGATGTCACTCTGAAAATTGATGCCAGGGCGGCAGCACAATTATGCAACAGTTTTTTAAACAGTTATGCCAAAGCACTGCAAGAAGGGGCCGCACGTCTGATGACGGAAAATTTGGCGCAAGGAGTTTTAAAAGATTTTCTGCAAGAGATTCACGACCGCAAGCGCAAAGATTTTATTAACAGCCGTACCGAGAAAAATAACGGCAAACGCAAATTATTGATCGATAACAAACGCGTGATTGAAATTGCCAGCTCCGAAAAACAGCATATTGCCAATGCCGTTGAAACATGGGCTAAAAATCAAAAAAATCCTGAGTTTTATAAAGTTCTGGATGTCGGCTATCGTGTTGCCGGTACTGGCAGTTTAGGACTGGAACGCTATGTGTTGTTGGTTGAAGGTAATGGCGAGGGAAATCATTATCTGCTGGACATGAAAATAGCCAATCCATCTTGCCTTAACGCCTATGTAAAATTAAGCCAGCCGGCATGGAAAAACGAAGCCGAGAGAATTGTGCAAATTCAAAAACGGATGCAGCTTTTTCCACAGGCACTGCTTAACCCGATTGAGTTTCAGCAGCGCTGGTTTGTCTTAAAAGAACTGCAACCAACTCAGGATAAAATGTCTTTAAGTATCTGCAAAGGAAATATGGCAAAGCTTGATTCAATCATCAGCACTTTTGCCGCTATTCTGGGATGGGATCAATTGCGCAGCAGCGGTCGGCAAGGTTCTGCTATTGCCGACGAACTGATCGCTTTTGGTAACGCTGTTGCGCACTGGCATGAAGGTTTGCTGGATTACAGCATCAATTATGCTAAAAAAGTGCAGCAAGATTACCAAGAATATTGTGATGCCTTTGACACGGGTTACTTCGGCGATTAAGCCGCTAAACACCTTCCAGCTATTCCCTTAAAATCTGCTCACATAACGCCGGCAAAGGCGGTGGCGGCGCGGGTTTGTTTTTCGCGGGCTGTTTTGCTTCTGCGGTAAACCACCACGCCAGACTTGCATCACAACCATCACCTTCCGGCAACGCCTTTTGGCTCTCACAATACGGATTGTTGTCAGGGCATTTCAAACGCACATGAAAATGGTCATCGTGTTTAAACCAAGGCCGAATCTTGCGTAACCATCCCGCTGATGAATCGGATTTATGATTGCATAACTCCTGTTTGATACTGGCATTGACAAAAATCCGGTCTACTTCCGGTTGACGTGCCGCAGCTTCCAGAGCTTTCTCATGAGCAGCCGTCCATTGGTTGTAGTCAACCGTATCCGTCGACACATCTACCACCGAAGGTGCCGCCCATGACTCTCGCTCGTTTGCACTCAACAACCGGCTATTGGCTTTTTCCGAAAGCAAAAACCAGATATCCACATCCAGACCGGTTTGATGACTGCGATGTCCGCTTAAAGTCGGCCCGCCGCGCGGCTGTCCCAAGTCCCCGATTAACAACGTCCCCAGCTTTTCAGCAGCAGCGTTTTTCCCCAGCTGTTGAATAAACTGAATCAGATTGGCGTGGCCATAATAGCGTTTGCGTGACAGGCGCATAACCTGGTATCCCTCTCCTTCCAGCGGCAAAGTCATAGCCCCGTCAAGGCAGCCGCCGTTATAAGTTCCGATACTTTGTCCGCCATCATTGGTTTTGGTAGGTCTGGTAATTTTCGCCCAATCGTGTGCCGTAGATCGTGCAAAACAGTTCATGCTGATGCTAAGAGCAACCACCGCTAATAAAGATAATATAGTTGTGTGTTTTGATGCCATTTTTGTTTGCGATAGATAAGTTAAATTTTTAAAGCCTGCTGCAAATTAACCTGCGCCGAAGACTCCAACGCCGCCTTAATTTCAGGGTGATGATAAATATCACCGTTATTATAAAGACGGTTTAACACTTCGCGGCGTTTTTGTTGATAAACATCTTCGGCAACCCAGGCATATTCAGCGCGAATTTGGTGTTGATATTCTGCAAATCGGGCAGACGGTGCAGCTAATATGGCTAAATCAATATCCACCAACAACTTTTCATCATTCGTTTGCGGTGGTTGATTGTGAGCGGTTACCATAATCAAATTTTCAATGGTTTGAATAAAATCAGGGCTGATTTTTTCCTGTTCCAAAATCCGCCTTGCCCAAACCGCGCTTTGCTGTTCATTATCAGCGCGTTGCGGCTGATAAACGGCATCATGAAACCAGATTGCAAATTCTACCGCTAATGGTTGTTCTGCCAGATGTTGATGAGTGTCGAATAACTGCAAACATTCGCTGATGTGTTGCAGAGTGTGATATTTGCGCTGCGGCTGTTGATAGGCGGTTTGCAAGTCTTGCCAGATTTCAAGCATTAAGACTGTGAAATTAATTGATAGGCTTTCCAATAACCGGAAAAACCACTGCTGTGTTGGTGGCATTTGAATGATTTGTGACATTTGCGTTTTTTAAAAGATCTTCAGCACATGATAAAAAGCAACGCGCCAAAATGCCAGGCAATCCCGACTTTATTGTGAAAAAGACATCTGATAAAACAAGCCAGTTATTTTTATAATAACTGACTCTGGATTAATCCTGCGCAAACAAAACTTGCTTGCTTAAAGTCCCAACCTCTGTAAAATTAATTATCTAACACGAGAAGCCCCATGCCTAGGCTGGTTTTTATTAACAGGAACTTTTGATGCACCTCCCCTCTTCAGAGCTTGCCAAAGCAATCCATCATTGCCGCGATTCTTTCCAATCAGCGGCTGTTTTTAGTCTCTTCATTAATATCCTGATGCTGTTGCCATCGATATATATGATGCAGGTTTATGACCGTGTATTGGGCAGTAACAGCACTTCCACCTTGTTGATGCTGACGCTGCTGGCCCTGGTACTATTTATCACTTTAGGGCTGCTGGAGTGGATCCGCTCACAAATCCTGATTCGAGTCAGTGCCCGTTTTGACCTTTTACTTAACGAAAGACTTTATAAAGTGATGTTCCGGCAAGGATTGGTCAGCGGCGGTAAAAGCAGTGCCCAGCCTTTAAGTGATTTGTTAGCGGTGCGGCAATTTCTCACCGGAAACGGTTTATTTGCTTTTTTTGATGCTCCCTGGCTGCCGATTTACCTCGCGCTGCTATTTCTGTTTAACCCTGCCTTTGGCGTGGTAGCCTGTGTTTCGGCAGTACTGTTAATTCTGCTGGCTTTTTGGAATGAAAAAGCAACCTCTGCAGATTTAGAACAGGCCAATCGTGTTTCAGTTGAAAATGCCAATAGCACCGCCCGAAACCTGCGTAATGCTGAAGTCGTTCATGCCTTGGGAATGCTGCCTTCATTGATGAGTCGCTGGCAGGAAAACCAGCATAAATTAATCATGTTACAAGCCGTTGCCAGTGAAAAAAACGGTTTGATTACTGCCTTATCCAAAACCTATCGCGTCACCATTCAATCATTGATTTTAGGCTTAGGGGCATGGCTTGCGATTCATAAGGAAATTAGCCCAGGCATGATGATAGGCGGTTCCATTTTGTTAGGTCGCGCCTTGGCTCCCATTGATTTAATGATTGCCAGCTGGAAGCAGTTTCTAACAGCTCGCACTGCCTATCAGCGCCTTAATATTTTGCTCACACAATTTCCAGCCGAAGCTCCGCGAATGCCATTGCCTGCTCCAAAGGGCATCTTGCAAGCCGAACAAGCAGTGGTAGCTCCACCTGGTTCAAAAACACCTGTACTGAAAAATATCAATTTCAGCATTAATCCAGGCACATTTGTGGCTTTGATTGGCGCAAGTGCCTCCGGCAAATCCACACTGGCACGAGCGCTGCTGGGAATTTGGCCGGTCGTCAATGGCGCAATCCGTCTCGATGGCGCCGACGTAACCCAGTTTGAGCGTAGATTAATCGGCCCTTATCTTGGCTATTTGCCTCAAGACATTGAATTGTTTGACGGCACCATTGCCGAGAATATCGCCCGCTTTGGAGAAATTAACGCCACTCACGTAGTAGAAGCGGCAATGGCGGCTGGCGTGCATGAAATGATTTTGCATCTGCCACAAGGATATGACACCGAAATCGGCGGGCAAGGCGGTGCGCTATCAGCAGGACAACGGCAACGGATTGGTTTGGCTCGTGCCCTGTATGGCAATCCGGCTTTGGTAATTCTGGATGAACCAAACTCCAATTTAGACGACCAGGGTGAACAAGCTTTGGCAAAAGCTTTGTTAGTTTTAAAACAACGGGGATGCACGGTCATTGTAATTACCCATCGCATCGGAATTTTAGCGATAGTGGATAGAATTATGCTTTTAAATGAAGGAATCTTAGTTCTGGATGGGCCTCGCGATGAAGTGTTGGCAAAACTTAATCAGCAACGAACGACGCAACCTCCTGTTGCACAAGGACGAACATCATGAGTTTATTAATTCCGAAACCCAAAAATCAGGATTCATTCGATATTCAACAGTTTTCCGATGACAAGCCGATTCGCAGGCTTGGCTATTTACTGGTGCTGGTGGTATTTGGCTTTTTTGGCGGCTGGGCCTATTTTGCACCGTTAGGCAGTGCTGCATTAGCACCTGGTAGCATTGCAGTGGAAAACTACCGCAAAACCGTGCAGCATTTGGAAGGCGGAATTATTAAAGCCATTCATATCCGTGACGGAGATACTGTTAAAAAAGGCGATGTCTTAATCGAGCTGGAAGATACCTCATCGCGTGCTCAACTGGAAACACTGCGTGGGCAACTGTTTTCCGCTCTGGCGCGGGAAGCCCGCTTGATTGCGGAACGGGATAATCGTAATTCCGTCAGCTACCCAGCCCTGCTAAAAAATGCCAGCGCCGATTTCAGAGCGCAAGATGCCATGCGGGTGCAGGATCAATCTTTTGCAGTACGTAAACATTCGCGCAACGGTGAAATTGAAATTTTAACCGAACAACGTCAACAACTGCTTAACAAAATTCAGGGGATAAAAGCGCAGCAGCATAGTCGCAGTGCCTTATCCGCCTCGTTGAATAAAGATTTGGCTGATTTTCGGGCCATGCTAAAAGAAGGCTATGTCGAAAAACAGAAAGTCACTGAACTGGAAAGACGCTTGGCAGAAGCCGAAGGCGACAAGGGTGATTTCACGGCCAATATCGCCACCGCACAAACCCAGATCAGTGAAATATCGTTAAAAACCTTGCAAATTGAAAAAGACTTTCAGCGGGAAGTAGTCGAAGAACTCAGCAAAGTTCAGGCAGAACTGGTAGAACTACGAGAGAAAACCCAATGGCTTAGCGACACCGTAGAACGCACCATTATCAGGGCTCCAGAATCGGGCATGGTGTTGGGCTTGACAGTACACACTCTGGGAGCTGTTGTTCCTCCCGGCGGCCATTTATTAGATTTGGTGCCGCAACAGGAAAAACTGATTGTTGAAGCACAAGTTTCGCCACTGGATATTGATAGAGTGCATATCGGCCAAGCGACAGAAATTCGTTTCAGCGCCTTTAAATCAGCCAAAACCTTAAAAATAAACGGCCAGTTAATCGCCTTGTCAGCTGACAGAATCACTGATGAAAAAAACCAGACCAGCTTTTATCTGGCGCGGGTTGAAGTGAATAAAGATGGACTGGAAGATTTACGCAAGCAGGGCTTGATACTGGTTCCGGGAATGCCTGCTGAAGTGTTGATTAATACTGGAGATCGCACCTTTTTTCAGTATCTGGTACAGCCTTTTAGCAATATTTTCGCCCGCTCATTCATTGAGGATTAACACCATGCGCTTATTGATTTTTTTCTGTTTAAGCGTATCTGTCAGTTTGCCGGCAGCAGCCGATGATTTATTAACACTTTACGCTCGTGCCGTTTTGTCTTCCCCCGAGTTGCAAGGCAGTCAATTCGCACTGGATATTGCCAAAGCGCAGGAAGACCAGGCTTTTGGTAAATTGCTGCCAAGTGCTCAAATTACGGGTAACTATTCACAGAATCGGCTGCATTATTACAGACATTCAACAGCTGTTAACCCCAATGTTTTAACTTATCCGGGGAAGCGTGCCACGCTGGCGGTGCGCCAGCCCCTGTTTGATCTGCAAAGCTATTTATTAATGAAAAGCCAGGAATCCCGGACCCGCCAGGGTGAAGAAAACTTGCAGTCGGCGCAACAGAAACTGATTTTTGATTTGCTGGAGCGTTATGTAGATGCGTTGGAAGCAATGGATAAAAGCGCCATTATTAAAGATGAACTGCAATCCAATGAAAAACTGCTGGCGCGGGTTAAGGCGATGCAGGAACGGCAAATGGTTACCATTACCGATCTTTACGAGCTTCAGGCCCGGGTTGAAACTTTACGGACGCAACTGATTGACAGCGACAATGACGCCAAAATCGCGCTGGAAAAACTGCGGGAGCTGACTGGCGACAAAGTTGCCAACCTGCAAGCGGTGCGGTTGGAGGCTGTATTACCGCCGCCAGATGGCAATATTGAGAGCTGGAGCCAGCAAGTCGGGCAGATAAATCCTGAAATCTCTGCTCTTAAACATGATATGGAAGCGGCACGGCAAAGTATTTCAGCTTATCAGGCCGGGCATTTGCCGCGTCTTGAGTTGCAGGTTAACGGTTATTACAGCGATACGTCATTTAATAATCAGCAGTCCCCCCCCTACGATGTAGGGTCAATTGGCGTTGAAGCCCCGGTACCGTTGTTTGAAGGCGGGATTACCAGCGCCAGAGTCAGAGAAGCGGAAGCGCGTTACGGCTTGAGTCGGACCAAACTGGAACAAAAACAGCGCGAGTTTGAAAAACTGATTCGTTCAGCGTTTCTGGATATGGCAAGCTCTCCGGCACGTAGTCGCGCGACAGATCAGGAGGTGGCCGCAAGTGAAAAATCCAGAAACAGCATGGAAAAAGGTTATGAATTGGGAGTAGTGACAATTGTACATTTGCTGGATACACAAAAGCAGTTATCCGAAGCCCGAAAAAACCAGCTGCAATCGCGGTATCGGTATTTTAAAGCGCGAAGTAGCTTGCTATATCTGGCGGGACAGTTAGTGATTGAAGAGCTGGTGAAATTTAACAAATGGCTGGTTGCCAAATAAACTTGAGAAACAGACGAACATAATACGCTTTTGCAGCGTCTAAAAACCGCAACTTAAAGTAAAAATCAGCTTTTTTTCAAACATTTTAACTGTGCAGCAAAACCAAAAAACAAGATGTTTAAAAAACAACTTCATGTTATTGTTGATAAAGATATTCTGAAATTTGTGAGAATAATAAATGCCAATCCGAGTTTTTTTAATCAGTAATTTTTTAATTTTGCTGCGGGGGCTTTCTGCTCTAATCGAGTCCAGTCCTCAGCGTTTTTCTTTGGCTGGTTCAGCCGACAGCTATGCTCAAGCCGCGCAGTTAATAGCAAATGCCGGCACCGATGTGGTAATACTCGACATTGACAGCTATCCTGACGAAGTTGTGCCTCTAATTAATACTTTATGCGCCGTTTCCCACGCCAAGATTCTTCTTATGACCAGTTTGTCAGATGTGGCACTTCAGGACCAGGCCATCATTGCCGGGGCTCGCGGGATTGTGGACCGGAGCATCAATCCAGAAATGCTGCTTACCGCGATTGAGAAAGTAAACGAAGGCCAGGTCTGGCTTAGTAAAGTTGCAACCGGACGCATCTTTGTCGATCTTCTTCGGATAAATGCCCAAACTGAAGTCACCAGCTCCAAAGTTTCATTACTCACCGGACGGGAGCAGGAGATTGTTACCTTTATTGCCTGCAATGGCGGCAAATCCGGTAAAGCGATTGCCAGTAGCCTCTGTATCAGTGAAAGCACTCTCCGCAATCACTTGACCTCTATCTATCATAAGCTCGGAGTTGTTAACCGTCATGGCCTGATCGCTTTCGCTTTTCAGAATGGCCTTGCCGAGCCTACTACCGCAAGCCCTCATTAAAAAATCTTGATGACTATTTGATTTCGTTATGATTGCGACCACAGTCGCGTCATAAATCGAGTTAGCAATTTCATAGGATTTTTCTCCTACTCAGCATAGGCATTTCACTCAGGATAGGCATTCAAAATTAAGGATGTTTATCCTATAAAAATATGGAGATACCTATCATGTGCTTGGTAAATCCTTCAGTTACACTTTTTCCATCATGGAAAATCGTCCTTCCTCCAAAAAACAGAACCGCAAAGATGAACGAGTCAATGTCGTAGTTCCTGTCAAGGTTTGCGATCAGCTTGGCTATTCATGTGACATCAGTGCCAGCGGCATACTTTTTGAGTTAGACACTTTCAATGCTGTTGGCTCTGAAATCAGTTTTGAACTGGAGTTAAACACGCCAAACGGAAAAATGCTGCTCAAATGTACGGGGGACATTGTGCGCAAAGAATCAAAAGGGCAGAAAACGGCTCTTGCAGTAAAAATTAATGAATCGCAGTTTGAATAAGAAAGCATCTGGAAATTTTAACCAAAATCTAATTTCCAGTTTTCAATACAACAATATTTGAGGAAGCAATCATGGCTATTAACACTACATCATCCACTTTAACGCCACAAGCTGGGGATGACAGATATACGACAACTGAAAATTATTTAATTGCGGGAAATACTTTATATTTGGACGTAATGTCCAATGATCTTGGCGGTAAGGCAAAGGTACTTTGGTCAATAGATGACGGTTATGGCAATCCGATAGCCCCTGAAAATTTATTGAGTTCTGATATTGGCGATGGCTGGGAAACAACAGCTTTTGGCAATCAAATTCGCATTTATAATAGTAAGGTCGAATACAGAATAGGAGATTCATCTGCTGTCGATGCACTGTCTGCAGGTGAAATCATGCACGACACTTTTACCTACGCAATACGTCTTGCAAATGGCACCCTCAGCTTTGCTACTGTACACGTTGATATAGTAGGGGACAATGATGCAGCAAGCATTGAGGGCGCAGCGACAGGTAATGTCACAGAAGACGGTACTTTAACCACAGGTGGTACACTAACCGTACATGATGTAGATCATGGCGAAGCGCATTTCCAAACGCCTGCAAGTTTGACAGGCAGTTATGGCGATTTCACTTTCGATGCAACATCTGGCGTGTGGGGCTATACACTCAGCAACGGCACAAACGGCGTGGCAAGTGCAGTGCAATCGCTCAAAGGTGGTGAAACGGCCTATGACACCCTGACAGTGAAATCAGCCGATGGCACAGCAACTCAAGAAATCAAAGTGACCATTACCGGCACCAACGATGCCCCCGTGATTACCAGCACGGCACAATCTGGCGCCGTGCAAGAAGATACGGCCCTGACTGCAACCGGCACTGTCACTTCCAGTGACGTTGACCATGGCGCAACGGCTACTTACACCGGCAATACCACTGGCACATATGGCAGTTTTGCGGTCAATGCCAGCACTGGCGTGTGGACTTACACGCTCGACAAC
>CAIQWF010000164.1 GCA_903875455.1 uncultured Pseudomonadota bacterium | reverse complement strand
GCATTTCCCATACGCTTGCGCTGCTTAGATACAGTTCATTGTTTGCATTTTGGCAGATGTTTAAAGCCGTTTTGCTGAGTTTTTCCGGTTCGCTATCCAGCCAGATAAAGGTATGGGTATCTAATAAATATTTCATTTATCGTCGCCTAACCAAAAGCTGTCGGGTAGCGGTTCGTCAAAATCTTCACTCATTTGAATGAGTCCCCGGTGTTGTCCAAATTTTCTTGGCTTTTTATTTTCAGGCAATGCGGAAAGGGTGTTTGTTTTTTGCGTTAGGTATTGAATATAGATTTGCAGCGCGTTTTCAATGGTTTCTTCGGCGTTGGTATGATGGCCTAATGTTTGGGCTGTTTTGTACAAGCTTTCATTGTTGATGGCGATATTTATCATGGCGTTTCTCGTGTTGAGTGCGTTGTTGTTAAACCTTAATCTTGCCTGTGACCGCATGAGCAATCAATGTTTTTTTGAGTTCATTGAGTTGTTCGCATTGCTTTAATGATACTGATACGGCTATATCAACTTTACTCACAGCTTTATCGAGATAAGTGACAATTTCTTCTTGCTCTTTTTCAGGGGGGAGAAAAACAGGAGCATTTGTAACATCGAACAGGCTAAGACCTTCCTTTAATCCGTACTGACAGATATAGAAATAGATACTGCCTTGAGCCGACAGACTGTATGCAACAAATTTGGGATTAACAGAAATTAAACGAATCAAGCTAAGATGTTGATTAATGTAAACCTCTTGTTCACCAATTTGTGCCAAAGCAACCCTACCAGTGTTTGCCCCCGTTATACAGACTACTAGATCACCATCTTGTAAGCGTGCTCGTTTAGCTTCTGCACCTTTTGGAACAATGACTCGATGGGCATTTGCTGTATCAACACCAAGTGAATTATTCAAGTTTCCGCTTTGGAGAAATACAGCACCATCATCTGATAACCGCTCAGACCAACCTCGCGGCCCCGAAGTAATCAATGATGCTAATATTTTCAAACGTAACGATTTCCAATGCGCCGGAATTTCCCCAATCCACTCCACGCCACTTTCCCGCATTGGCACGTTAGGATTTAAACCGCGTGTTACCGCTTGATTAATCAGAATGCTTTTTTGCTCTTGCAACAACTCAATCAACCGCTGTTTTTTGGCAATTGCGGCTTCAATTTCGGCGGTTTTTTGGTCTAGGAAATTGACGATGTGGTCTTGCTCGGCAAGTGGTGGAATGAGTATAGGAATCTTATTGAAATCACTGTTTTTAATCTGCAACGAGTTTGGGCGAATACCTTGCATTTGTCCTGTATAACCCTGAATGTAAGGATGTGACCTCAACAAGTAATGGGTATATTGTGGATGTAAGTGCGAATCAAACCAGTATGAGCGATAGGCCGGACTTACATAGCCTTCATAATCACTTACACCCAGCCCAGCATAGTTAAGCCACATTGTATTAACGACTAATTGTCCTTGTCGCACAACTCGATAATCTTGAAGCTCTTTCTCTGTACGTTTTTGCTCATCAAATTCGTATTTTTTAATCTCAATGCCACGATAACCTGATACAGAAAGCATTTCCCCGACTATATTTTTCCCGTTTTTCTCGTCGCTCATTTTAAATAATGCTTTGAATGGCAGAATTTCCCAATGACTCGGAATCTCCCCCAACCACTCAACACCACTCGCTTTATAACTTTCATACCGCCGCATCACGCATTCCCCTCACTTTGCGCTACCCACTCAGCCAGCCTCAGTTTCAATTCCTCTTTGCTGGGCAAGTAAAGCTGGTATTCAGCGGCGTGAATGTTTGCATCCTTCGGCAGGGTGATTTCCACCAGTGCATCATTTTTTTGGTGGCACAGAATGATGCCAATGGTGCTGTTTTCGTCTTCACGCTTCACAAAGCGGTCGAAGTAGTTTACATACATCTGCATCTGTCCTAAATTTTGATGCGTCAACTTTCCCAACTTTAGGTCAATCAGCACATAGCAGCGCAATAGGCGGTTGTAAAACACTAAATCTACAAAGAAATGCTCTTCTGCAAAAGTAAAACGTTTTTGCCTGGCTTCAAACAAAAAGCCCTTTCCTAACTCTAATAAAAAATGTTCGATTTTGCTGATGATGGCCGCTTCAAGCTCAGATTCTGAATAGCAGCTACGCTCATCTAACCCCAAGAACTCCAACACATAAGGGCTTCTGATAACATCGGTGGGCTTTTCAATCAATTGCCCTTGTTGGCTGAGTGCTAAAACGCCTTCTTTATCGCGGCTAAGTGCAAGCCGCTCGTACAAACTTGAATCAAACTGACGGCGTAATTCAGGCAACGACCAGTCATTTTGCGCCGCTTCGATTTCATAAAATCGGCGTTCATCGGTGTTTTTAATACGGGTCAAAAAAATATAGTGCGACCAAGATAACCCAGCCCAAAATACGTTCTGATTCAATTCGTCAGAAGCCATCTGACGAATTTCAGGCTGGTGGTTCTGATAGGCTTGATAAAACAAGCGGCAATTTTTCAGGTTGGTGGCAGAAAAACCGCGTCCGAAACGCCGGGTCAATTCATTGGCAAGCCCTTCCAGCAACCCTTTCCCATAGCTGGCACGTTCGTCACCACCCTGCAAGGCTTGGACAATTTCTCTGCCAATCAACCAATATGCCAATACCATCTGGCTGTTGACTGAACGGACAACTCGTTGTCGTGCATCTTCAAGAATAGTGACGATTCGACCCAGTAAATCATTAGACAAGACTGTACCGTCTGGGACGATGGGTATTGATTTGTTCATTTTTCGCTCCCCACAAAACTAACCAACGATTTAAGCAAACCCTCCGTTTCCGCCTCCAGCGTCAAAATTTCCTGAGTCACATCTGCCAAACTGCGCAAAGGCTTATGCTGATAAAAATACTTGTTAAAACTGATTTCGTAGCCAATCACAGTTTTATCCAACGCCAGCCACGCATCATCGACATGCGGGCGCACTTCGCGGATAAAATACGCATGAATCAGACTGGACGCTGAAACATTATCGGTGCTTAACGGCACATTTTCGGTGTCGCGCAATTCGCTGTCGGCTTCGTATTCCAGCCATTCGCCCGCTTTATCGCCCTGCCAATAACCATAGTCATGCAACTTGTCAGTGCTGGTATTAAATTGCTTTGCCAGTGCTTGCAGTTTCGCACTATTAAATTTATGGCATTTTTTAATCACTTTCGCGGCGCGTTCATCACGCCAGCTAATCGCATTAATGATTTGTTTGCGTTCCTGCGCCGATAATTTTAAGCCCAAAGATTTGCTGGCCTCATCAAACTGAGTTTCAAACAGATTGAAATCCAAAAATTCTGCGGTTCCCAATTCCACTGACAGTTTTTCAGCTGTCTGCATAATCGCACGTTGCGCTTGCCAAGCCGTTGCCGATAATAATTCTTTGCGGTTTTTGGGTGACAGGGTGATTTCTTCGCGCTCTAAATGCGCTTCAATCGTTGCCGTGTGTGCGGTTAAATCGCGGTAAACTTCCTCGCCATATTTGCCATAAACCCATGCCATAATATCCTGCATTCCCGGCGTAAATCGCAAAGTCTCAATACGTTGCTCGCTCAATTGTGCCGCCAGCCGCAGCGGTCTTTCAACGGTGACTTTGTAATAACCAAAATCACGGGTATTAAACACTTTGGAAATACCGGCGTTAGGCATTTCAAGGTAAAGCTGGGTGATTTGTTTCAGGTGTTGTTCGCTGAATTCGCAGTTTTTCGCCCCTAAATTTTTACGCAATTTCTGATACAGATTGGAAGCGTCAATCAGTTGGACTTTATCGCGGCGGTTTGCGGTTTTGTGATTGGATAATATCCAAACATAAGTGGTGATGCCGGTGTTGTAAAACAGATTGTTGGGTAATTGAATGATGGCTTCTAAATAGTCATTTTCGAGCAGGTAACGGCGAATATTGCTTTCCCCGCTGCCCGCATCACCGGTAAATAATGCCGAACCGTTATGCACCGAAGCAATCCGCGAACCTTGCGGACTGTCGCTTTTGCGTTTCATCTTGTTGACCATTTCCATCAAAAACAGCAATTGTCCATCGGATGAACGCGGAATGGCGGGATAAAAGTCGTGAATTTCGCCGGTGTAATCGCTGAGATTGACCTGAAAACGATGGTCAATGATGTCTTTGCCGTCAATGATGTTTTTTTGCTCGGTCTTCCATGATTTGCCATAGGGCGGATTGGTGAGCATGAAATCAAAGCGTTTGTCGGCAAAATCATTGGTTGCCAGCGTCGAACCGAACAGAATGTTTTCGGGGTCGTTGCCTTTAATCATCATGTCGGATTTACAGATGGCATAGGTTTCTGGATTGACTTCTTTGCCGTATAAATACACGCCGACTTTGGCTTTTATTTCGCCTTCTGCATCGGTGACAAAATCTTGCGATTCAGTCAGCATTCCACCACTACCACAGGCTGGGTCGTAAATGGTTAAGGGATTAGGCAGTTGATCTTTAACCGGAATAAAAACCAGATTGGTCATCAGCTTGATGACTTCGCGCGGCGTGAAATGCTCGCCCGCCTCTTCGTTGTTTTCTTCGTTGAATTTACGAATCAGCTCTTCAAATACATAGCCCATCCCTAAATTGGATAAACCTGCCTGTGTACGGCCATCCAAGCCTTTGCGGTCATCAGGACTTAGGTTGATTTCTTCGGAAACGAATTTTTCAATCACATCGTGCAGCACGTCAGATTGTGCCATTTTGCGGATTTGATTGCGCAAGTCGAATTTTTCGATGATTTCTTTGACGTTAGCGGAAAAACCATCCAGATAATTTTTAAGATTAGCTTCTAGCTGAGTTGGATTGCCCAGCAGGGTTTTCAGGGTGAATTTTGACGTGTTATAAAACACATAACCGGAAGCGTCACAGAGTCCATGCGGATCAAGTTCTGTCAGTTGTACTTCTTCACGTTGAAAACGCACTTCTTCCAGTACCGCTTGTTTGCTGGGTTC
>CAIQWF010000163.1 GCA_903875455.1 uncultured Pseudomonadota bacterium | reverse complement strand
GGGAGCAATGGACCAAACCCTTCACGGAAAATTTCTTCACCGTTCAAGGATAACGACCCCATCGTCAAGCCGTGATAACCGTGCTCACAAAATACAATTTTTTCCCGTTTCGTGGTGTAACGGGCGAATTTAATCGCCGCCTCAACTGATTCTGTGCCGGAATTACAGAAAAACATTTTATCCAGATTTTCCGGGGTAGTTTTCAGGATTTCTTTTGCCAACAGACCGCTCAGTAACGACACATCCATTTGCACTAGATTAGGCAATTCCAGTGTTAAAGTTTCCTGCAACGCACTTACAACCGTTGGATGATTCCGCCCGACGGCGAACACCCCAAAGCCGCTCAATAAATCCAGATATTCATTGCCTTCATCATCATATAAATATTGCCCGACAGCGCGTTTATAAGTACGGTCATAGCCTATGGTTTTTAACACCCTAACCATTTGGTTATTAAGGTGTTTTTCATGCAGGGTAAATTTATCTTCGCCGTGTTGGGAAAAAAGATCGGCTATGCTGAATGTCATTGTGTACCTCAAAAAGTTAAATTCTATTGTCGCAGCAGTGTATGTAGACCCGCGAATAAGTTGCCTCTAGGCGCTTTTGAATCCAATAATTGCATCAAGTTGTGCTGCGACCAATTTTAGCGTTTTTTTCGCTGCATTGAAATGTAACCCTAACTTGATAAGTCCGGGTAATTGGCCAGGATGTTGAAGTAGAAATAATAACAAACGTTTTAATACCACTTCGCCGTTATTGTTTAAGGAATAAGCCACCGCTTTGGGCAAGTCCATTGTGACCGGATCCGCAATCGCACGAATGGCTAAAAAGGCAGATTTTTTTCCTGCGCCACTTTAGCAATTGCCACACTTTCCATATCCAAAACAATCGCCTGCGTTTGTTCGTGAAGCTGTTTTTTCTCAGAACTCAGCGAAACAATGTTTTTGCTTTCGAGTAAAGTCCCTGTGTGAATGGGCAAATAATTTGCTAACAAAGTTGTTACAGATTTATGCCAGGCACTCTCCAAATTGATTTGCAGATGATTCGCATCGAATAAAATAGAGGCTAAAGTTAAATCGCCCGATTTTAATTCAGGACTTAATGCCGCCGCACAGCCCCAACTGATTAAATGTGTTGCACCGTTTGCAATCAAAGTTTCCGCCGCTTTTCGGGCATTTTCCGAACCTGCACCTGAGCAAATGATCAACACCGAATTTAACACACTCGGCGGAATTTTTTTCAAAGATAAGGTCGGTAATTCTTCGGGTAATGCAACAACAATTCCTAATAGAGACATTTTTTAATTCGCGGCTGATTTTAAGAGGGCTGGCGTAAAACAAAACCGCCGTTTGGAAAATCCAAAGGCGGTTTTGTTAAGGCTAAATCATCAATTTGCGAGATTATTTTTTCGCCAATTCATTGCGATAACGCGCCAATGCCCACAGCGGGAAAAATTTGTCGTAGCCGTGATATTTCAGATAAAACACTTTTGGAAAACCGGGAGCAGTATAAGAAGGATCGTTCCAAACTCCATCTGCTTGCTGTTTTCGTAACAGATAATCAACCCCGGCTTTTGCTTCTGGACTATGCGCTTCACCGGCAACGCACAATGCAATGACTGCCCATGCCGTTTGGAAAGCGGTGCTGACAGTATAATGATTGCTCAAGTCTTCTTCGTAATAGCTTTTGTTGCTTTCACCCCAGCCGCCATCAGTGTTTTGCACGCTTTTTAGCCAGTTAGCGGCTTTTGCGTACAGTGGGTCGGTTTTAGGAATATCGGTTTGTTCAAGCCCTAATAACACCGACCAAGTGCCATAGATATAATTTGTGCCCCAACGTCCAAACCACGAGCCATTTTCTTCCTGTTCAGAACGTACATATTCAATGGTATGTTTTAACGCGGGTAAATATTCGTCATGGTCTTTCGCCACACGCGCCATTAACATCGCACAACGCACACTCACATCAACGGTTGGCGGATCTAATAATGCACCATGGTCGGCAAAAGGAATCTCATTCAGATAATAGTAAGTATTGTCGGGATCAAACGCGCCATAACCGCCATTTGAGGCTTGCATACCCACAATCCAGCGCGTTGCCCGGTGAATCGACTCATCCAGCCCCTCAATTCCCGACTCAGCCATTGCAAAAGCAACCACTGCGGTATCATCGACATCAGGATAATGCGGATTGGCAAACTGAAATGGCCAACCTCCACCTGCTAAGTCGGGACGAAATACCCGCCAGTCTCCAGGTTCGTCAGAAAGTTGATTCGCTTTTAACCAGTCATAGGCACAGGTTAAAACGGGACGATTGCCGATTTTATCGGCTTCCTGCAAAGCCAAAACTGTCAATGCAGTATCCCAAACTGGCGATAAACAAGGTTGACAATAAGCCTCATCCTCTTTAATCACCAACAATTTATCAATCGCCTTTTTAGCAGTGACAACATGCGGGTCATCCGCCGGAACGCCCAATAACAATAAAGCCTCATACGCATTCACCATCGCCGGAAAAATCGCTCCCAAGCCATCTTCACCGTTCAACCGCTCAATAATCCACGCTTTCGCTTTCTCAATCGCCCGCTTGTGCATGGAATCTGGAATCAATGGCCGGGTTGCCAAACCAATTTTATCCAAGGCCAAAAAGCATTTGTTTAAAAAGGTACGCTCAGGAAAATAATGCTTTTCCTTGTCTGGATGAATCACAAACAATTCCAGCACATCAACGTTATGAGGATTTTTCGCCTTTGCTTTCAAGGTGCAAAGAATAAACAGCGGCACCATCACCGTACGCGACCAGTAGGAAACTTTATCCAAATGGAACGGAAACCATTTTGGAAACAGCATGATTTCCACCGGAATATACGGCACACCACGCCAAGGCAACTGTTCAAAAATCGCCAGGGCAATCCGGGTGAAAACGTTGGCTTTCGCGGCACCACCTTGACTTAAAATGTAATCACGCAATTTCGCCATGTGCGGTGCATTAATATCATCACCGACCATTTTCAGGGCGTAATAGACTTTCACGCTACAGCTCAAATCGCCTTCGCCACCTGTGAACAGCGGATAACTGCCGTCAGCCGACTGGTTGCGTCTTAAATAATTTGCAATTTTGGCCTGCAATGCTTCGTCAATATCCCCTAAATAGTGCATCATCATGATGTATTCAGAAGGAATGGTGCAGTCAGCTTCCAGCTCAAATAGCCAGTAGCCATCCGGTTTCTGTAGATTAAGCAAATGCTGCTGTGCTTTGGCAATTGCCTTGTCGAGATTCAGCGATTTGCTGCGGATAGTGGTCGAGCTGCTGTGCGCTTGACTCATATTCATCTGCGTATCTGTTTCGGTAAACATGATGAATCCTTATTATTCTAATGTAGGTTTAAAGGAAGAAGGAGAATACTGCCAATCAGGAGTTCTAAGTTCATTACTCACCCGATTAAATAAGAGCGATAATAATAAATCGCTACGCACCGTTAGTTTGGTGATTAAAATTGTCGCTTTTACACTATTCCGACTAATTTTGACTTGAGCTGACTGGTTAAAATTCAAGTTCTGCTTGATTTTTTTCAAGGTTAAAACCGCCATCCCCAATGCCCAAAGACAAAATTTGCGAATGCCGGTTTCATGACTAGGAATCAGCAAGGTATAACGCAGCGCGTTTTCCAAATGCTGGTGAGCAATACTAATTAAGTGTTCCAGACCTAGACGAAACTCTTCAGAATCGGTTGCTGGTGTTAAAGTTTGTAAATCAAAACCGGTTTCAGTAAAAATATCCTGTGGCAGCCAGCATACACAGCGCTCTGCATCATCCCAGATGTCTTTCAGAATGTTGGTCATTTGCAAACCCTGACCAAAAGAAACCGAGAGCTCTAACAGCTCTTTTTTGTGTACTGCTATTTCCGGGGAATAATGACAGAACAGTTTCGCCAACATTTCCCCGACGCAGCCGGCAACGTAATAGCAGTAATCATCCATATCGGCCATGGTTTCCAGTCCTGCATGCAGATCCAGCGCCTGAAAAACCGGCATCCCTTGTGCCATCACCTCCACGCAGGTAGCCAATGCTTCAATTTGAGCCTTTTCCAGGCTGTGGGTAATCGCTATCACACGCGGTGTTAACTGAATCAAAGTATGTTCAGCCGGAATGGTTTGTTCAGAAAGCAGCGGAGCCAACTGATTGGCAAAAGTCTGGGCAAGCTGTCCGGTCTTGACCACTTCAATAAAAGCACTACAAAAAAACTTTTTTTGTTCCGCTGAAAGCGAAACCTCATCCTCTATCGTGTCAACAATCCGGCACAACAAATAAGCGTTCGCCACTGCTGGATACAGCATTTTCGGCAATTGTGGAATCGTTAACGCAAAAGTTCGTGAAACCCCTTCAAGCAGAACAGCTTGCAATTCGTCATCAGTAAGATTAACGAGCGACTCTGGCTGATTTATGGAAATAGCTGATTCTGTCATAGTGAGTGTGAACTTTTAGTTTTGAAAAACTGCCTTGAAAGTTAAAAAACAACAACCAATTTAAAACTGGTAATAATTTGGGTTTGTATTTGTTTAATAATAGACTGTTTGTTGGTATTTTGCAAAGCCATGTTGTTTTGTTGCGAAAAATATAAAAAACGGCCATTGCTCAAATTTCAAACGGCGGCAACTTTCTAATCAAAAACCTTTGCAAGTCGCTTATCCGCTCAAATTTTCAAGTTTTTTATTTATTTTATCGTGATTGAGTTATTCATAAATTAGAGATGCAGATGTTGTTTTTATTGTATATTTAACAGATAAAAATCAGTCAAAAACAAGAAAGTGTTGCGTTAATAACTGGAGTCAAATTAAAAAAAAGAGTATTCTAATGCACACATAAGTTATTGTATTGCAAGCAGCATTGTTTTTTATAGGGTTTATTAACCAACACAACAACAGACAAGTTGTTGTTTTACGCTGAATTTCAATCATCTGTTGTTATATTGCAACAAAAAATGAGTTATTCAGCACAGCTGAAGTTAAAGTTTATTGGTAAAGTTTTTAGGTTTGGAGGGTTATTCAGTGAGTGTTCCGTTACGTCAGCAGTTGAGTGTCGCTAGTTATTTACTTAAACAAAAATTAAAAAGGTGCAAAGCGTTATCCGTTAGTGTTAATGCTGGAACCCTTATTCAAATGCAATCTCGCCTGTGCAGGATGCGGGAAAATTGATTACCCAGATGAGATTTTAAACAAACGTTTGTCAGTGGCCGAGTGCCTGGCAGCGGTTGATGAATGCGGTGCGCCAATGGTTTCCATCCCCGGGGGAGAGCCTTTGATTCACAAAGAAATGCCGCAAATTGTCGAGGGCATTATTGCCAGAAAGAAATTTGTGTATCTATGTACCAATGCCCTGTTGCTAAAAAAACGGATTAATGATTATAAGCCTTCGCCCTATCTCACTTTTTCAATTCATCTGGACGGCATGAAAGACCGCCATGATACTTCTGTTTGTCAGGAAGGGGTGTTTGATATCGCGGTTGACGCCATTAAGCTGGCATTAAGCAAGGGCTTTAGAGTCAATATAAACTGCACTCTATTTCAAGGTGAAGATGCCCAGGAAGTATCCGAGTTTTTGGATTATGCGATGGAATTAGGTGTTGAAGGAATCACAATTGCCCCCGGTTTTAGCTATGAACATGCGCCGAAACAGGACGTATTCATAAAAAGCAGAGACGTAAAAGATCTGTTTCGCGGAATTTTCAAGATTGGCAAAAACCGGAAATGGAAATTAAACCACTCGTCTCTGTATCTGGACTTTCTGGCTGGAAATCAGGCTTATGACTGCACACCTTGGGGAAATCCAACTCGCAACGTATTTGGCTGGCAAAAACCTTGTTACCTGTTAGCCGATGAGGGTAATGCCGCAACCTTCCAGGAGTTACTCGACTCAACGCCTTGGGACAAATACGGCACAGTCAACAATCCTAAATGCGCTAACTGCATGGCACATTGCGGTTATGAAGCGACCGCAGTCGAAGACATGCTCCGCAATCCGCTCAAAGGCTTGATGGTTTCATTAAAAGGTCCTAAAACAGAAGGGCCAATGGTTGAAGTTAAATCTGCCGATTCAGAGACTGTTACAGAAAAGAAATATTCCGCTTTAACCGAAATTCCTGTCAGAACCGAGCTGTAACCATTTTCTGTTGGAAAATTATTAAAGACCAGCGTTCATCTTTAATGAGCTGTCAATATTAAACCGGAAAACTAGCATCTTTAAGCCAAGATGCTAGTTTTTTGATTTCTGTCGGTTAGTAAGGCCTGCTTAAAACAAATCATTGTCTTTAGTTACGCATGGTGTTATCCAAATTTGCACCTGACTTAATCACAAGCGTGGGTTTGCAACTAGATATAAATTTATGTTATCCAGAGGGTTTTCGATGTTAAATATGTTAAAAAATAAAAGCATAGCGGCTTTTTTGTGTTTATTTCTGTTGGTTGTCAGCTTCAATGCAGCCCAAGCAGCGCAGGAGGAATCAGCAAAACAGGTTGTGGAAAAATTTCAGGCTGACTTAATCGCCGTTATGAAACAGGGCAAAGAATTAGGTTTTAAAGGTCGTTATGATAAACTAGAGGCCGCAATCACTAAAAGTCACGATTTAAACAAAATTGCTCGGGTTGCAGTCGGAAAGGAATGGGAAAAGCTGTCAAATGAACAGCAGCAAAAGTTGGTGGATGTATTTAGCCGTTTAAGTATTGCTTCGTATGCGTATAATTTTAAAGATTTTTCAGGAGAGTCTTTTAAGTTTGCCTCAGAAGAAGAAACAACACGCGGCGGCGCTGTCATTCATGCTTATCTTTTGATTCCTAATGAAAAGGATGTTAAATTTGACTACATGTTAAAGAAAAAAGGAGACAGCTGGCGCATTAACAATATTATTGCTGATGGTGTCAGTGATTTAGCCTTAAAAAGATCCGAATATGCCAGCATTTTAGAGCGCGACGGATTTGATGCTTTAATTACAAAAATCAATGAAAAAATTGATCATTACGCCAAACAATAGCTTTCAGGTTAATCCAAGATGTATCACAAGGCAAAGAAAAATAAAATATTAACGGCATTGTCAGTTTTATGCTGTACAAGTGTATTGGTGTTAAGTGGATGTGCCACTACCACAACCGCTAAAACCAGCAGTGAAATTGACCCTTATGAAGATTTTAATCGCAGCATGTACAGCTTCAATGAAACTCTGGATGAGTATGTTGCTGAGCCTATTGTGGATGTGTACAACTGGATAACCCCTACCTTTGTTCAAACGGGAATTGGTAATTTTTTCAGCAACCTGAAAGACATTAATGTTGTTATCAATGACATGTTACAAGCCAAGTTTCTACAAAGCGGCGAAGATACCGGCCGTTTTCTGCTAAATACAACTATTGGATTGGGCGGTTTGTTTGATGTTGCCACTGAAGTGGGGCTGGAAAAGCACGAAGAAGATTTTGACCAAACTTTTGCTGTCTGGGGTATTCCGCAGGGGCCTTATTTGGTACTGCCCGTATTGGGCCCCACTACCGGACGTGGAATTTCAGGTACTATTCTTGATACGGCGGCCAATCCTGCCTCTTATGTTGGCTATCCAATTCAGGCATTATCTTTGTTGAATGAACGCGCTAACGCAGAAAGTACATTGAAAGTAGTTGATGAGGCGGCTTTAGATCCTTATGTTTTTACCAGAGAAGCTTTTTTGCAAATGCGTAAAAATTTGATTACCGATGGCAAATCCACTCTGACTGATGATACTTTAGATACTGACGACTCAAAAGCAGCAGATAAAAACAGTAAATCTTCAATCAATATTGATCCAGCAGGATTCAAACAGGCAAGCGACAAATTTTCTAATGCTGAAAAGTCTTTTAACGCTACCGCTCGTGCTTTCAAGGCCGCATCCGATAAACTTGAACCTTCGGCAAAATAAGCCATATTTTTAAGTCTAATCCTGTAGCAAAATGCAAATCAGGGTTGGTAAAATAGTTTACCTTCCCTGATTCAGATCAAAATCTAAAACTCCCTCATCAATTCCAAAGCCAGCATAATCGCATCTTCGCGGGTATTATTTTCAGCTGGGTAATAGCCTTTTCTAACCCCGATTTCGTTAAACCCCAAACTTTCATACAAAGCCTGGGCTTTGCTGTTTGAAGGCCGAACCTCCAGAAATAAGGTTTCAGCTTTTTTAGCCGAAATGTCAATTAAATGCTCCATGATTTTGCGTCCCACTCCTAAACCTTGTGCGACTGGATCAACAGAAATATTCAAGATATGAGCTTCACCCGCAGCCACGGATAAAATCGCGTAAGCAATCACATTTTCCTCAATGTCTTCACAAACCCAACAGCTATAACTCAAGACACTGAAACAATCCTTAAAGATTTCCTCACTCCACGGAAAAGCATAATTTTTCGTTTCAATTTCCATTATTCGCGCCAAATCCGCCTTGCGCATTTTTCTTAACCGCATTAAATCTACCTTGCTTAGTGAATCGGGAAAAACCTTGGCATAAAATTCTCTGTCTGCATCATAAGTTATAAACTCTTTAATCAAACGCAGAATTCTAAACATTTTTACACTCCTTTCATGTCTTGATAAGTTTTAAGTGCCAGTTGCAAATCTTGCCATGCCTTGCTTTTTTGTGAAAGAGAGCGCAGCAAGTAGGCTGGATGATAAATCACAACCAATGGGATGCCATTCATCCGGTACACCTTCCCTCGCAGCTTTCCTATCGCCATATCGGTATTAAGCAATTGCTGTGCGGCAATCCGCCCTACCGCGACAATAACTTTAGGTTTTAGCAACGCAATTTGCCGCTCCAAAAAGGGTCTGCACGCTGCCATTTCATCGGCGTGAGGGTCGCGATTATGTGGTGGTCGGCATTTTAGAATATTGGCAATAAAAATATCGTCACGGCTTAAATTAATAGCCCGCAACATTTCGGTCAACAATGAACCGGCTGCCCCCACAAACGGTTGGCCTTGCAAATCTTCCTGCTCACCCGGCGCCTCTCCAATAAATAACCAGTCAGGATTTTTATTGCCTGTGCCAAAAACAGTTTGGCTGCGAGTTTCGCAAAGTGCACATTTGCGGCAATTTGTCACTTCACTTTGCAGACTTTCCCAATTATCGGCTGGTATCATCACAGGTTGAATCACCGCTGGCACAATCAAAGCGACAGCAGGATTTTCTGGCAAAGCTGGCTTTTGCGGGGCTATGCTAACAGGTTCGATAGCAGTAATCGCCTCAACAAGAGGAGATTC
This sequence comes from uncultured Pseudomonadota bacterium, assembly GCA_903875455.1. Classification (GTDB taxonomy): domain Bacteria; phylum Pseudomonadota; class Gammaproteobacteria; order Methylococcales; family Methylomonadaceae; genus CAIQWF01. The sequence goes on along the minus strand of CAIQWF010000163.1, from coordinate 291 downwards.
TGCTAAAAAAGTTGACTGTTGTCGAAGCTGCCAGCTTTCAATTCCCATCGCTTCTAAATATTGCAGGCGGCTGGTGTTATTCATAGATTAAAAAAGAATTTTGAGTAAATGTTTATTTTTGCAACATTATAGCCTAGATTCGCAGCACGACTCAGGCTGACAAGGCTTTGCACACACGATTACCCACAAATCCTAAAAACCAGCGATGATATGTCTTTTTCAATAAATCTATGAGCTGGATACAACAGGAACTGGGGGCCTTGAATTAGGCGACAAACGACGGGTAAAACG
>CAIQWF010000162.1 GCA_903875455.1 uncultured Pseudomonadota bacterium | reverse complement strand
TGTGCTTTTCATCCTGCAAAAATTCGGTTCTTGATACCAGGTTCTGCAAAATACCTTCTTTACCTTTTTCGCCCAACTTATCTTCAATCCCGCATTGCTCGGCAATCCACTTCACCAACGAGGCGGATTTGTGCGTATTTAGCTGGTCGGCAATGAATATCCACTGTCCTTGAGGATCGCTGGAGACAAGTTGCTGAATATGCGCAAGAAAGTCTGCTTCGGTGCGGGTTTCTTGAACGGTTGGAAAAATGACCTTACTCGTCGCGACTTCAAAGTTGGCGATTAACGCTTGTGTACCGTGTCGCTGATATTCAAACTCAATCCGCTCAACCTGCCCCGACTTTACCGGATGCGTTGGGTGAATGCGTTCCAGGGCTTGAATTCCGGTCTTTTCATCAACGCTAATCAGATGAATCCCTTGCGCCTGATGATAGGCTTTGCAAACAGATCGTACTTCTTCGCGAAACTGCGCTTCATCTTCAACTTCATGGTTCAGCCAATAGCGCGACAGATGCGGTTTTATCTGCCCCTGACTTTAAAAAACGCCCAATGGTAGTAGGCGATATTTTTTCAACAATGCCGCGTTTGACGGCTTCTTTGGCCAGTGTTATGCGTGTCCAATGTGACAAATGATCTGGCGGCGTTTCACACGCTAAGGACATGGCTAAAAATAACTTCCCGATTTTGAATGTCCCGTTCATCCTGAGCTTGTCGAAGGATGTTGTGGTTCGACAAGCTCACCACGAGCGGATTTAGGGATGTTATTGTTGACCATATCCTAAGGCAATAATTTGGCAGATTTGTTCCGGTGTAAAAATCGGGGCAATACCTGGACGTGACGCATCGGCAAGGACAGACTCAATGCACTGTCGTAAAGCTTTGTTTTTCGCTTCGCGAGCTGCAAGTTCGCCTGATGCTGACAACCAACGTTTGCGCCAAATACCAACGGTTTCCTCTTGCAGTTTCAACTCTTGGCTGATGGTTTTATTGTTGTTGCCGGCAGCGGCAAGCAATACGATTTTGGCTCTTTGCACCAAACTATGAGGTAATTGGCGGCTGCGCGTTATTTCTTCCAAAATTTGTTTTTGTTTATCAGGAAGTTTGATAGCAGGACAGGTACGAATAATAATAAATTCTTTCGCGCTGAATGGTGGTGAAATCCACCTGCATTTGTTGTCCCGACGGCGTTTCAAAGCGAGCCACCGGTTCAGAGTCTGTCTTTGGTTTAAACTGGCGAATGTAAATTTTTAAGATGCCTTCTTTGCCTTGATTGCCTTGGGCTTGAATCTCGCGAAACAGCACAGTGGCCGGTATTCAGTGCGGTTTGGCCGCTTCAATGCGCTGGCGCAAATAGCTTTGATATAAGGCTCCAGCTTGGACGGTCTGGCCTGACGCGGCGGATATTTAGGCGTTTTCGCAATATCCCGCAGATAGTGCCGCACAGTATTGCGCGATAAATTCAATGTTTTGGCAATGGCGCGGATGCTTTTGCCTTGCCGATGTAAAACATGTATTTCCACTAATGTCTCCTGAGTAATCACTGTTTGCCACCACCGGTTGTTATCTGAAATCGGTGGCATTTTGCTTCAGGTGGGGCAATTTTATTTTGCCGTTAGTGGGTCATTTTTACATTGCCGGTGACACTTCGAAGTACGTGCAATTGAACTAACAACAAATGAAGTGGGTGATGCGCCGATGTTACCGGAGTTACTCGGCCAAATTCCGCTTGATGAAGTCATTAAAACGGTGACTGCCGATGGTGCTTACGATTCCAAAACTGCCATAAAGTGATTGCCAAGCGTGGTGCGGATGCTGTGATTCCAGTACGCAAGAATGCAGTACTCTGGAAAGAAAATACGGAAGGTGCGCAAG
>CAIQWF010000161.1 GCA_903875455.1 uncultured Pseudomonadota bacterium | reverse complement strand
TTGCCAACTCAGAAACAGCTGTTTTTTCCGTCCTTTCAAGCACATTCAGGCTACTGATTTTTATTGGCCAGGGTTTACTTTTCCTAAGTTCGGATGGCAGGCTGGCAATCCTTTGCCGGGTTTGATTGGGTGATGGATACGCGCCATAAACCACCACAAAAAGCCGACTGGCATTTTTGCGTTTATCACCCAGCATTAATGGATTTAGCTCATTCCGCCATTTTTTCATGAACTGAATGGCTTCTTTTTGGTTCGTGGATGAAAATACTTGAATTCCGTAATCGCCATCATTTGAAATGTCGGCTGTCGTTTCACTATCAGTAGCTTCAATGGATTTGCGATCGGCAGTAACCTTTGCAACAGCAGGGGTAGAAGGCGGCGAAACTTTGGCAGTGCTAGGTGCAGAAGCCTCTGCGACAACTGGTTTTTCAGGGACGGCGACAGTCTTCTCAGCACTGACAGGTTCGGCAGACAAGGAATTAACATCAAAAGGCTTATTTGCTGCAACCTCTGTGGATTTTGTTTCTGCAACAACAGCAGAGGCTGAGGTATTTGCCGCAACTTCTAATGGAGCAGCTTCTGCTGCAACGACTATGCTTTGCGTCTCTTTGGATGTTGCCGGTTTTGCCGTTTTAGTTGTACTGTCGAGTTCAGCCAGTAACGTTTTTGCCGCTGGTTCGCCTTGTTTTGCAGCAGCAGTGAGCCACTTTTTCGCCAGCAGCCGATTTTGAGTTACGCCGGAGCCTTTAAAATAGAGCAATCCTAAATTGTATTGGGCATCGACATTGCCTTGTTGAGCTGATTTTTCAAACCATTTAATAGCTTCACGGCTATTAGTTTTGCCAGTCAAGCCAGTCAAATGCAAATAAGCCAATTTTAACTGCGCTTCCTTGTGACCGCTCTTGGCGGCCAAGGTGAGCCATTTTTCCGCTTCCTGGTAATCCTGTGCTACACCTTTACCTTGCCAGTATAACAGTGCTAAACCATACTGCGCCTCAGCGGTATTCTTTGAGCGACTTGAATGCCATTCAAAATCATTAGAGATGATTGATTTCTGTTCAGCGACAGCCTTCCACATTCTTAATGCTGTTTGGTAATCGCCTTTCTCGTAAGCGGCAACCCCCTCATTAAAGCTTGCCTGGCAAGTCCCGCTGCCTAACAATAATGCTATCAACAATAGATGTTTCTTCATGTCGTGATGACCTCGGTTATTTCATGGGTAATTTTTTATAGAGAACTAGCGGAAAAGGTATATCAGGTCTTTCTGATTATTCAACACAGTAAGCTTCGTACAGTGCTCCAAGTACAGCAACATCGGTAATCGCAAAATCAGCGCAGTTTTTTTCACTCAAACAGGTTAATGGCTGCTGCGGTTCGCCCAGATGATCAACCACCATTAACGCACCGCTGAAATTCTGGTTTTCGGTATAGTCATTAACGGTTATCAAAGCTGGAATCCCAGCACTTAGCGCAGAACGCAAGCCGTTTTCCGAATCTTCAAACGCCAGACATTCTTGTGCCGACAGCCCCATTTCTTCCAGCACATACTGATAAATATCCGGCGCAGGTTTTTTGTTCTGTACACTTTCATCCGTGGCGATGACCTCAAACCAGCTCAGCATATCACTGGGAAAAGAAGCGGCAAATAGCGCCTCAACATTTTCCAGCTTGGTGGTAGTGGCTATCGCTAATCGCAGTCCGGCGGCTTTGGCTTCCCTGATTAAACGAATCACCCCAGGCCGTGCCGGAATCCGTCCTGTTTCAATCAGTTTGGCATATTGGCGATTTTTTGCCGCATGTAATGTCTCGATGAAAGCGGTTAAATCATTGGTAGCTACCCCTGACATGTCGGGCTGATAGCGATTAATAAAATGCTTGATGCGCTCGCGTCCACCGGTGACGGCGAGCAACTCGCCGTACAAGGTTTCACCCCAGTGCCAGTTCAGGCCAAATGCTGCAAAAGTCAGATTGAACGCAACCCGATGCCCGAATCGTTCGGTATCCGCTAAAGTGCCATCCACATCGAAAATCAGGGCTTTTAACATGACTTAAAACGGTACATCGTCATCAAAATCATCATAGGTTGGCGCGGCTGCGGGTGGCTGTCTGAATTGTGGCGGCGGGGGCACTTGCTGATTAAACGGCTGTTGCACCGGCTGCTGGGTAAATTGTGGTGGCGGCGCAGGATTAAAAGGCTGCTGTACAGGCGGTGGCGTAAACTGGCTGGCCGGTGGTTGAGCATATTGTTGTGGCGGCACTGGTGCATATTGTTGCACGGGCGGAACCGGTGCGTATTGCTGCGCCGGTTGCTGATATTGCGGTTCAACATAGCCTTCAGAGCTGTCTCCAAAACTGGCAGTGCCGCCGCCTTTGCTATCGAGCATCTGCATTTGTTCACCGACAATTTCAGTGGTGTACTGGTCGCGTCCTTCCTTATCCTGCCATTTGCGAGTTTGAATGCGACCTTCGACGTAAATTTTGCTGCCTTTTTTCAAATACTGCGCAGCCGTTTCAGCGAGTTTAAAATTGCCAATATTGAAGAAAACCACCCGATGCCATTCTGTCTGATCTTTTTGCTCGCCGCTTTGTTTGTCTCTCCAGCGTCTGCTGGTTGCCAATCTAACGTTAGTTATGGTTTCACCACTTGGCGTGTAACGCACTTCAGGATCAGCTCCTAAATTTCCTATTAACATCACTTTGTTAAGCATTGTTTTTTCTCCACGAAAAAAGTTAAGTGTTTATTTTTACAACCATAATTTCGTTTAATTATGATTTAGCAGGTTAAAATCCGGCAAGTGATGATATTATCAATGACTCATCACTACGTTAAAATCAGGCTAGTATATAGTGTTAGCGAGTCTTTTGCGCTGACAAAATTTGGAGAATTATTGTGAAAACAGTGTGGCTATTTGCATTATTGGCGGCAACTCAACAGGTTAACGCCACCACAGCTTTACCGGTCAAAGAAGTTGCCGGTGGTATTTATGCTCATTTTGGCAAACACCAATTACCTGACAGCAAAAATCATGGCGAAATTGCCAATCTGGGCTTTATTGTCGGTGCAAAGTGTGTGGCGGTGATTGACAGCGGCGGCAGTCCGCAGCAGGGACTGGCATTGAAACAGGCGGTAATGCAGACGACAAAAACGCCGATTTGTTATGTGATTAATACCCATATTCATCCCGACCATATCTATGGCAATCGGGCTTTTAAATCCGCAGGAGTTAAGTTTGTCGGGCATTATAAATTAGCCCGCGCTATGGCAACACGCGGCTCCTATTATTTGGATAAAGCCGATGAGCAATTGGGGATTAAACTAAATCCTGCCGATTTGATTCTACCGGATATTGAGGTTAAAGATGATTTGAAGCTGGATTTAGGTGGACGGGTTTTGACGCTGAAAGCTTATCCTACTGCGCATACCGATAATGACTTATCGGTTTATGATGAAAAGACCAATACTATGTGGTTGTCGGATTTATTGTTTACCGAGCATATTCCAACTTTGGACGGCAGCTTGAAAGGCTGGCTGGCTGAAATTGCAAAACTGGAAAAACAGAAGTTTCATTATGTGATTCCGGGTCATGGGGATTTGGTTACAGACTGGCCGAACAGTATTCAGCCTGAAAAGCATTACCTGACCGTGTTGCTGACTGAAATTCGCGCGGCAATCAAGCAGGGTAAATATCTGGAAGAGGCGGTGAAAACAGTTGGTTATTCTGAAAAAAATAACTGGGCGTTGTTTGATGAATATCATCGCAAAAACGTCACGACAGCATTTGCGGAATTGGAGTGGGAAGATGAGCATTCAGCCCATCACAAATAAGAAAAAGTAGAGACGCAAGATTTTGCGTCTCTACAACTTTATAGGGTCAAGGTTTAGTAGTTAAACTTCAATTCTGCTGAATAAGTGCGTCCTGGAAATGGATGGAACAGAATATATTTCTCGTTATTCACGTTATCAATACCGCCGCTTAAAGCCAGTTGTTTGGTGATTTCATAACGGAAACGAACATCAGCCACAAGATAGCTGGTTAGACCTGTATAAGTGTAGTGATTGGTATCGCTGTTATCCAATTGGCCATATTGTTGGCTGCTGTAACGCACACTGGTTGATAAGCTTAAAGGCTTTATCGGGTGGTATGTCAGTGTGGCGTTTGCGCGGAATTCAGGAAGGCGTGGTTGTCTTTTGCCAACAACATCTGTCATTAAACCAGTAGCGGAAGATTTAATTGGCACATTTTTAGCGACTCTGGAATCAACCCATGTACCATTTGCGGAAAAGTCTAAGCCTTCTATACCTACATAGCGACCAATCTCCTGTTTTTCCCCTGAAATTTCAATGCCGTAGGTATTGATTTGCCCAACGTTCTGTACAAAAGTAGTCGCAACACCATTCAAAAGACTACTTTGTGAAAAAATAGCATCATTGACTCGTTCTTGGAAGAAACTCACTCGGAGTCTGCCATTCTCTGTTGTGTATTGTGTTGCAAGTTCAGAAGATAGTGCGTTTTCGGGTCTTAAGTTTGGATTTGGATTAATGTAGGAAGTGCCAACTTTTACGTTTTGGAATAATTCTGTCACAGTAGGAAAGCGATAAGCATGTCCGATCGAAGCTGTGACTTGCCAGTTATTGTCGGGATTCCACTTTAGAGAGGCTTTAGGCGAAAACTTCAAGGCACTACGATTGGCTTGTTTGGTTATTTGTGTTGCTGAAGACATATTTACGCCATCATAAGCATTCCAGTTTTCTAAACGCCCACCGATGGTCAATTGCCATTGCGGATTAAATGCCAGAATATCTTGTAGCCACACTGCGTTGGTTTGAGTTTTGCCGTAAGAAGCTGATGAAATAGTAGTAGGTGAACCGGACTCCCAATTTGTAGTGTTGTAAATAGGATTGGATAGCTCATACAAATCGTGATGATAACCTAGAGATACTTCGTGGTCTGCCCAGCTGGTTTTAGGTCGCCAAATACCTTTAGCATCAACGGTATGCCAACCTGTACCAGTCAATGAGTTAATTGTTCCCTGTCTAGGTTCAGCAGAGCCAAGAGTTAATTGACCAGTATTTGGCTGACGTGTGATGTCTTTACCATAATTAACCAAGCTGCCTGCTAAACTCCAATCAAATAAACCACCTGTGTCAGATTTTAAGCTGATGCCATGCATCCAACGTCTTTGCTCAACAGTGTTACCTATCATAGCAGCGGCAGTAGCTGGGGCAGTGGGGGTGGTCGGTGTGTAGTTATAAACTGGATTTCCTGTGGTCGTGCTGGTCAAAAAACTGTTGAATTTTGCATTTGCATCATTCAGCCATAATCCCAACGTATAAGAGGCTTTAATAGTCGGCGTAATATCGTAGGCTAACTTCCATTTAAAGTTATCTTGGATTGTATGATTTATATTGCCTTCACCGACAACAAATATCGGTTTATTGTACAAATCTCGATCACTAACAGCACCTGTTGTGCCAGCAGTTGCTTTTGTGGTGGTAAAAAAAGTGATTGGCTGACTATGTGAATCCAAGTGGCTGTAATTAAAGCGAAAAGAAAAATCACCGAATCGGTTACCTACGTTGGCACTATACTGTTGCGCATCAAAAGTTGATTTGCTGCCCAAATAGTCATAGTCCTGCCATGTAGCTTGTACATTGGCTGAGGCTTCAAATTTTTCCGGCATTCGGGTGGTTATATCCAAAACACCACCCACCGAGTTTCCTGCATAAGCGGCAGAAAACGGCCCGTACATCATGTCAATCCGCTCAACTTCGGAAGGCGAAACCATGTTCCACAAAGGCGAGCCGCTATTGCCATTATTATTACCAAGCAATGAGGACAATAATACGCCGTCTGCATAAATCAAACTCCGCGCACTTTGCGACAGGGTGGTGGTCCGTGTTGACACAGGTGCGTTGGTATCACCGATATAACGTTTTCTCACCGTGACACTGGGCATATACTTCACCAAGTCTTCCGTGTTCATCGCGTTGATATTTTCTTCCGCTTTTTCACGGGTAATACTTTCGGTGGTTTGCGGCAATCTATCCTGTTCAGCACGCGACTTGGATTTTTTCTTCTGTTTGGAAACAACATCAACCGTTTCCAGTTCAGTCGCATCATTGTTTTTTGCCTCAACAGAATCCTTGTTTGGCGTTTCTGCCACTGCAATTCCAGCAGTTAAACAACCTGCACTTAACAAAAGCATACTTTTTTTCATTAAAACTTTCCCGTTAAATATTGTTATTATCAAATCCCTAACTAACAGCAAATTTTGCGCCAAATGTTTTTATCTAATAAAATCAGCATTAAATTATTGAATAATAGTCAAAAAATATTTCTACTTGATTTATAAAAACGGCTAAACACTAAAAAAACAAATAAAACTGTGTGATTTCACAATAGAAAATAAGTTAAATAACATAGTTTAATAAAAGACATCTCAGCTTTCGGAACTCTCCTTTTAAACAGCCATGACCCGCCCACCCTCTTTACTACAACAGGCACACCGCATTCTGGAAAATCACTTGCACAATGGCGACATTGCCATAGACGCTACTGCTGGAAATGGGCACGACAGTTTATTTTTAGCAAGGCAAATCGCACCAGCAGGACTGCTTTATTGTTTTGATATTCAAAGCACCGCTATCAACGCAACCCATAACCGTCTTTTTGCAGCCGATTTACGTCATGTCGCGTTATTAATCCAACACAGTCATGCGCAAATGGCAGAGCATATCGCCCCGGAACATCATGGCAAAATCAAGGCAATTATGTTCAATTTGGGGTATTTGCCGCACGGCGATAAAACAATTATCACGCAACCGGATTCGACACTTTTGGCTTTGAATGTCGCGGCAGAATTACTGGCACCAGCCGGAATCCTCACGATTCTGGCATACCCAGGACATCCCGGCGGAGAAAATGAAGCCATACGAGTGGCAAACTGGTGTTATCAACTCAATTCTGAAAACTTCGGCGTTAAAACAATCAACAGCGCAGAACATAAAGACAGTGCACCGCGACTTTTTATCGTGCAAAAACTCACAGCTACAGCCTAATCTGCTATGATTTGCAGCCTTTTAACTTTTTAACACAGGATAAAAAATGTCAATGTTCGAGAATGTTTCCATCATTAAACAAGCCAACGTTTATTTTGACGGCAACGTCAACAGCCGCACGATTGTTTTTGCCGACGGCAGCAAAAAAACCTTGGGCTTTATGTTGCCAGGTGAATACACATTTAATACCGGCGCGGCGGAAATTATGGAAATTTTGGCGGGTGAACTGGAAGTTTTATTGCCCGGCACAGAAAACTGGCACACGATTAAAGGCGGCGAAGCCTTTGAGGTACCGGCAAACTCAGCTTTCACCATGAAAGTTAAAACACCGTCTGATTATTGCTGTTCGTTTTTAAAATAAAGGATGAAAAAAGTCGCCATTTTTGTGGATGTGCAAAACATTTACTACACCACCCGCCAAAGCTATCAGCGACATTTTAATTATCGTGCTTTCTGGGAGTTGGCAACGGCAAACAGAACGGTGATTGCTGCGTTTGCTTATGCGATTGATAAAGGCGACTTGAAGCAGGTCGGGTTTCAGCAAATTCTGCGTGACATTGGTTTTGCAGTGAAGCTGAAACCTTATATTCAGCGCAGCGATGGCACAGCGAAAGGCGATTGGGATGTTGGCATCACACTGGACGCGATTGAATACGCACAGCAGGCCGATATTATTGTGTTAGTTTCTGGCGATGGCGATTTTGATTTGTTACTGCAAAAAGCGAAAAAACAGTATGGCGTGGAAACAGAAGTCTATGGTGTAACAAGTTTAACAGCAGCTGCCTTGATTAATGCGGCTGACCGATTTGTGCCTATTGATGAAAACTTATTGCTTTGAAGAAGTAAGGGCAAAATTTATCGAGCATTTTGTCGTTTTGCCGGAGTTCAAAATCGAGATTTTGAACTCCAAAATATACTGGAAGATTTAAGATTTATGCTTAACCACTTATTAATCGTTATTTTCCAACTCCTGAACTTTCGGTGGCAATGGCGCAAAATACCCAATCAACATTAACAACGCGCCAACGGTAATAAACGAAATAATCCGCTCCATCGAATCATGCGAATGCAAATCAAACAGAAATAACTTCACCACCACAATCGTCAGCAACACAGCCCCGGTAATCCATAATCTGCGCACCTGTTTTTTGGTCGCCACAATCGTTAAAGACAAACCGGTCAAAGTCCAGAAAATAGATAAACAGGTTTGCGTTAAAGGCTCATGCCACAAATTGCCCGACCACGGCAAACCGCCCCAATGATGAATCGCCCGCAGCAACATAAAATTCAGCCAGATAAAAGTAAAGCGGGCAATCAACGCATAACGCCCGCGTTTTTGCGCTGTTGTCATGCGCTGTTCGGGCAGTAAAAATGTAAACCGAATCAAGGTGACTAAAACCATGGCCTGAATTAATTCCGCTGGATTGATCAACGGCAACCAGGGCAGCGGATTGGAATCCGCCGGTGATTTTAATGCTAACACCGACCACAGCGTCAATCCCCAAATCAGCGGTTTAGCAGACCAATCCAGATAATCATCCTGATAACTGCTGAACGGCCAGAATTTTGGCAGCAGCATTAACCACAGCACCGCAACCGCGAACAGCGGAAACAAAGCCACATGCCAGCCGTTCGATAATTCAAAATAGTTGGTTAAATGCCAGGAACTTTCCCAGGTGCATAAAATCACCAGCAATAACAAACTCAAACCGCGAAATGCCGGAGGAGTTTTTACCGGTCTTTCATGAGTTTCATCATCATAAAACAGCCAGTACAACACCCCGAAAGCCAAAGGCCAGAGCAGATAACCGGCTTCAAACGACCATTCCAGTCCCATGGTGTTATCGGGTAAATAAAACGGGTGCATAAACCTGGTGAACAGACTGCTGAACGCCAGAAACAGCATGACGAAAAATAAGCCCAATGCCAATACTCGCAGTTGCGGCCATTGCCAGCGCGTTGCAAAGTCGTTGAATAATAGGCTCAACAGGGAACTGACTAATAATAATTGCCACCAGCCTTCCCAAAACAACAGCACGGTTAAAAATACCCCGGTGAAAACGTGCAGGTTTAAGCTGGTTTTTTCATCAAGGTCAGCTGAATTTTTCAAGCTGAAAAAATACACCCCAAATGCTAGAGGCCATAACAATAAACCCTTTCCGGCACTGGGGTGGCTGGAGATTCCCAAGGTTACAAACGCCCCTAACACCAGCGGCACCATCATGCTCAACCCGGCATATCGGGCAGCAGTCCAGTTTAAATAGCGACCTAATTGCATTAAAAAAGCCGTCATCACCAAGGTTAATGACAACATCAAGTCATTCTGGGCCGCTCTTAAACCGTGATGCTCAATTTGATAGTCAAAACCGGCAAATAGCCATAACAGGCTATAAGCCAATAGCAACGGCGAGAGATTTTTTTCAAGGATGCGGCGAGTTGGAAACTGCCATGACAACATCCAGCTGCTTAAGCCGCCGCAGAAACTTAAAATCACTACGCCGATAAAGGCGCTGTTAAAAAAAGCGCTGCCGTGGCTTGAAGTGGCATCGGACAGCAAGGCGATTCCGGCGCAGGCTTGCAATCCCAAGGCAAATAATCGCCGTACATATTGCTGTTGGCGAATGCTGACCCATAACACGCCGGTGCTTTCTACGGCCCAGGTTGCAGAAGTAGTTGCACCGTCCATGGCAAACGGTATGGCCAAAGTGACAAAGATGACGCAAACCGCTAATAAAGTTTCGCTTAAAAATTTTAGCGACTCGCCTAAGCGATTCCAGACGAATGTCGCCAAGCCTAAATAAAACAGTCCCAGCAGAAACGCGCTGATGGCGACGCCGTATTCATATTGGTTCACCATTGCCGATTGCAAGCCGAACGCTAAAATCGGCGTACCGAAATTCAAAGTTCCGTCGATATAATCTTTAAAATTTGGAGCGCGGCGGCTGGCGTAGAGCATGGCAATCGCGACATAAAACAGGAAAAACAGGATTAAAAACGGTTCGACACTGGCGAAATTTTCCGGTTTATAGCTGGTCACGCCCCAGAATGCGCCAATGGAAAAGGTGAAAGTGAAGCCGACTAAATTTAAGACCCGCCAGGCTTTAAACCAGGCAATGGCAAAAATACCGGCATTTAATACCGCATAAAAACTGAACAGGCCGATGTAATTATTGGTACCGGAAGAGGTTAAAATCGGCGCAAGAAATCCGCCAATGCTGCCGAATAATGCCAAAGAAACGGTATTTTCGAGCACCGCCAAAGTGGCCGATAAAGCTACAATCAGCACTAACAACAGAAATGCGAATGAGGATGGCACAAGATGGTAAAGGTTGTAGCTGGCAAAAATGGTTAAATACAGCAAACCTACCGCACCGCCTTGAATTAATAAAGCATAACCACCGCGTGATTCGCGTAATCGCCAGCCTAGCGCCAGTAAAGTTATCGCACCGGCGGCTACTGCGGACAGTCTTAACTCAATCGGGATATAGCCGCGATCGATGGCAAGATTAA
>CAIQWF010000160.1 GCA_903875455.1 uncultured Pseudomonadota bacterium | reverse complement strand
CCTTCGACAGGCTCAGGATGAACGGAGCATTTCAAAGTCAGGAAATTATTTTTAGCGATGTCCTAAGTAAATGAGAGCGGCGGTAATTTTCTTTTGAATTTCAGTCTAACCGAAGTTAATTTGACAACTTTCTGTGACTTTTTTCAAGATAATACTGGCCTGATCGAAGTCGAAATTCTCAACCGCGATATAAAAGCCCTGATAATTTTCTGCAAACGCTGACTGTAGCAAGGTTTTATTTGCATTTGCTATATCAATTACCTCACAACTGCTTTCATTTAGCATTTGAGCGAGCTGTCGGCAGACTTTTTCCAGAGCCGCACGATCAATGGCTGCTGATGCAATTATAGTAGTTTCTGGCGAAGGTATTTTTTCTTCAATTTGCCGGATTAGGCTGTTCAAACTGGCAGTCAAGGCTTGCACCTGCGCCTGTAAATCCTCTGCGAACTGATTTGACTTAATCGCTTTTTCTACCTCAGCGGCATCATCCTGCAATTGTTGGGCGCCAATGTTACCCGCCAAACCTTTCAAAGTGTGAGTCAAGCGCTCAGCCAGCTCCAGATCTTTTGCTGTCAGTGCCGCCTCAAGCTGCTGCGGCAGCTGTTTTTGATTCTGGGCAAATTTGCGCAGCATCGACAAATAAAACGACTGTTTGCCCAGGGTGCGACGCAATCCCAGTTTTTGGTCCAGCCCTGCAATCTCCGGCAGAACAGCGGCCTCATTAATACCGGCGCTGACAGGGGCTAATTTTGGCCGCTTCACATCATCATTTGCACGCGGTTTGACCCAGCGCAGCAGCATGTTCCACAACTCGTCCGGTTCGATAGGTTTTCCCAGGTGGTCATTCATTCCCGCCGCCAGACAGGATTCCCGGTCAGACTGCATGGCGTTGGCCGTCATCGCCACAATCGGCAGGTGAGAAAACTGTGATAACTCCCGAATAGCGCGGGTAGCACTGATTCCATCCATCACCGGCATCTGCATGTCCATCAGGACAATGTCGTATTCTTTTTCCAACACTTTACGCAGTGCAACTTCACCGTTTTCAGCCACATCCACGTAAACCTGGGCAGCTTTGAGCAATCCCACCGCCACTTCCTGATTAAGCTCATTGTCTTCAACCAGCAATATGTGCGCTCCTCTGATGGTTTGCAGATGTTCTGCTACAGAGTCTAAAGAGTTAAGAGAGTTATGTTTGGGAGCATCCTGGCCACTGAGTATCCGGCTGACGGTATTAAATAAGGTAGAACTGCTGACAGGTTTAAGCAGAACTTCTGCAAGTCCTGCGGTTTCCGCTTCAGCGATTAACTCTTCGCGGCCAAACGCGGTAATCATCAGCAGATGCGGCGTTTTTTCCAGTTCCATGTTCAAGATTTGCCGGGCTGCTTCAATGCCGTCCATTTTCGGCATTTGCCAGTCCAGAAACACGATTTTATAAGGATTGTTGTTTTCGGCTGCCAGTTTGATTTGCGCCAGTGCCGCAATTGCCGAGTCGCTCTGTTCAGCTATCAGCCCCATTTTTTTAAGCTGCAAACCGGTAATTTTGCGGCTGTGAGGGTCGTCATCCACCACCAGAACTTTGCCGCCGCGTAAATTGGCGGGGAGTAACAACGGTGCTTTTTGCTTCCGGCTTTTGCCAACACGGGCAGTGAACCAAAAGGTGGAGCCTTTGCCATATTCGCTATCCACGCCGACTTCGCCTCCCATCAGGCTGGCAAGTTTTTTTGAAATTGCCAGACCCAAGCCGGTGCCGCCGTATTTGCGGGTGGTTGATGTATCTGCCTGCTGAAAACTTTGAAATAACAAATTGCGTTGCTCTTCGGTCAAGCCAATACCGGAATCACGTACCGCAAAATAAAGCAGCAAATCCTGCCCGCTGTCTTCTTTAACCTGCAACTCAATGACAATCTGGCCTTCTTTGGTGAATTTAACCGCGTTGCTGAGATAATTAATTAAAATCTGCCCCAGCCGCATCGAGTCGCCAATCGCATAATCAGGCACAGTCGGACTAACCTGCACTAGCAGTTCCAGGGATTTGGCGACAGTTTTTTCCAGCATCAGTGTGGCAACGTTATCCAGCAGCTTTTCAATTTCAAATTCCGTGTTTTCAACAATCAGCTTGTCGGCTTCAATTTTGGAAAAGTCCAGAATGTCGTTGATGATGCCCAGCAGGTGCTGACTGGAAAGCAGAATTTTTTTCATGAAATCCTGCTGGCGCTGGTTCAAGTGGGTGTTCAGCATCAGGTGTGACATGCCGATTACCGCATTCATCGGGGTGCGGATTTCATGGCTCATGTTGGCGATGAAATCGCTTTTGGCCTGATTGGCTTTTTCAGCCGCCGATTTTGCTTCTTCAAGCAGGTGCTGTTGTTGCTTGGTTTCGGTAATATCAATGGAAATACCGATCAGATACAAAGGTTCGCCATTTTCATCAAAAACCGGTTTTTTGTAGGTATGGACGGTACGCTGAGAATTTAAAGAATCATTCCAGATGCTTTCTTCGACTTCAAACAATTGTTTTGAAGCAAAAATACTCTGATCTTCAGCAGTGAGGGCTGCGGCTTTTTCTTCAGAAAAAAAGTAACGAAACTCCATGCCTTTTAAGCGGCTGGAACTGATGCCCCATTGCTGTTCACAGATTTTATTCATAATCAAAATCCGGCTATAAGGGTCTGTAATGAATATCGCTATCGGCATCATGTTAATGATTTCTTCCAGGCGTTTTTCATTGGTGCGCAAGGCATTTTCCATTTTTTTGCGCTGGCTGATATCACTGAAATAGCCGGCAATTAACGGTTTGCCCTGATACAGCAGATAATTCATGGTTACCTGTACCGGCACATTGTTTGACAACAAGGTTTTATGGCGGGTTTCAAAACTTAGATATTTATCCTTGCGTAAGCGTTGCCATAAAGCTTGCGCCGCAGCCTGATCTAATTCGGCATTCAAATCAGAAAGCCGACTTTGCAGCAGTTTTTCTCTGGACATACCGAAATGCAGACATGCCGCATCATTGGCAAACCGCATCCTGAAACCGTCTTCCACGTTCAGAATATAAACGGGGTCGGCGCTGTATTCGATTAAAGAATGCAGCAGTTTTAATTCATCGTCTTGAGAGGACAGGGTTTGCGCGGCAGAATTAAGCGCTTCCAGCAACCGTTTAAGCTCGGAAGAACAAGGGGGAATATCCAAAAGAGCAACATGTTTTTGCGGCAAGGTTTCGGCAAAATCCGCCGACAACCTGATTTGGGTCATCGGTTTGCGTAGCAGCAGCGAAATAATCAGAATCGAAAGCACAATCGCGCCGCAGGCTGTTAATGCCGTATCCTGCCAGATACGCTTTTCCAGGGCATCAATATAGGTCAGTGATAATTCCAGACGCACCCAGCCTAATAAACTGCCGCCCATAATCGGTGACAACGTGATTATCCGCCCTTTCTCTATCTGTGACTGCTCCTGGATTTGTGTCGGCACGGCGATACTGCCACCATAAACCAGTTTCGGCTGCTGGCTTTTTTCGTGCAAAGCTTTTAACACAATATTGCCGTCAGCTTTGATAAGCTCTATCGTTTCTATCGATGAATGCAAAACCAGCGGTTTAAGAGTTTGCTCTAAACCGTCATAGTTTTTACTGATCAGGTCGGAAGCTACTGCCGCCGCTATGCCGGTGGTGATAACCGAAGCTTCCTGATGGGCTGCCTGCGTGGCAAGTTTACGCTGTTGATAGGCAATATAGCCGCCTAAGGTACAGACCGAAACAGTGCTGGCCAGTGTTGCCATCAACACCAGCCGCAGATAAAGAGTTTGGGGGATTAATTTCAAGGGTTTTCTTTAACGAAAAAACTATCTAAATTCAAAGCTTCCAAAGGTTTGTAATCCTTGGAATAGTCGGCAGGCAGAGGGTTGGGCATTTGGATTTCATTCAGCAATCCGGCATTGGCAGGGTCGCTAGCCAGATGAATAAAGCCTTTCGCCACTTGATTTCTGACAGCTTCAGCAATGCGTGGATGTGCAGAAAAAGGGTGCGGGGCAAATTTGGGGGTAGTATAAAACACTTTTAATTGTTGCTGCACAGACTCGTCTTCCCGCTGCAAGGTGTTATTAACAGCGCCGCCGGCAACAACATCGCCTAACAAAATCGCCCGATAAACATTGCTATGGGTTTTTACATAGTCAGGCTCGATTTTAATTCCCTGCTTTGCCAATGTTGCCCGCATATAAAGAGAGGCGGCAAAGGCATTCGGTGCAGGAAAAGCCAGTTTTTTACCGTTTAATTCTGACAGGGATTTTAGCGGACTGTCTTTTTTCACCACTAACATCCCCTCCAAAGACTTTTGATCATGCAGCAGCGGGATATAGCCTTGAGTGCGTTTAGCCACGACCTGATGGTATGGATTCATAAACACAAAATCGGCTTCACCGGCAAAAACAGCATGTTCAAATTCAGGAATGCTGGGCAGAATTTTCAGTTCAAACTGAAGTTTGGTTGCCTGGCTTAGTTTTTCCAATATCGGGGTCCAGGCTTTGTGTAATTCAATCGCTGATAGTTGTGGCACTACAAAAACAGTATACGGTTTAGCAGGTTCTGCCTGACATAAGCTGCTAAAAAACAGCATCAGCCCACAAAAAAATAACGTTATGTGTTTCATTTTAAGATTCCTTTTAGGTAGTGATTAATCAGATTTCGAGTGAAAAACAGTTTTTGGGTGAATATTTTTTTGCCTGATGTAACTTAAAATGAAAAGTCACAGCAGGCTAAAATAATATGGGTTCAGAGTCATTTAAGAGGTTAAGCAAAGCTTTCAGAACGGAACATCTTCGTTCATATTTATTCAATGACTAAATTGTACTGCATCGCGGCTTGTTTTAAGAGTGCGAGTGCACCTGTAAAGTCATAGTCATTCACAGTTTTTTGCAGAGCTCTAAACTGCGCTGGAAATGCGCTGTTGAGTAATTTTTCATGACTGAGCAGATAATCGATGGTGTCGGCATCATCCTCCTCCAGCAATTTAGCCAGCTCCAGTGTCACGGCTTGCAGTTTCGTCAAATCAACCTGCTGCGCCTGCGCATTTGCATTCTCCGCTGAACCAAACCAACTTTTCAGGGCAGCAATTAGCGCGGCCAATTGCTCTGCAATTTCAGTCAGCATAACAGTTAAGTTTTCCGCTGTTTCATGCGCTTGCAATGCCGCCTCCAGTTGCCCGGCCAGTTCCTGCAAAGAATGCGCTCCGATATTGCCAGACAGGCCTTTTAGGGTATGAGCCAGGCGCTCGGCGGTAATCTGGTCATTTTCAGCCAGAGCTGACTGGATTTGCTGAACGACGGATTCCTGATTAACGGCAAATTTTTTCAGCATTGAAACATACAGCTCCTGTTTTTCTGCCATCCGGCCCAGGCCAACTTTGGCATCCAGTCCTTTGATGTTGTAAGGAATCCCAGCCGTGCTGTTGCGGCTACCCTGTTTGGCGATTTGCGCTGGCGGCGGGGATTGGCACGGTTCAAGCCACTTGCGCAACACTGCCCACAAATCACTGGGTTCAATCGGTTTGGCAATGTGGTCATTCATTCCTGCGTCCAGACAGCGTTCGCGGTCCTGCTGCATGGCATTTGCTGTCATCGCAATAATCGGCAATTTGTCAAACTCAGGCAATTTACGGATTGCCAGCGTTGCTGTTATGCCATCCATTACCGGCATTTGCATATCCATCAGCACAACGCTGTAGTTTTTTTGCTGCACTTTCTCCACAGCTTCCTGGCCATTGACGGCAACATCAACCCGCAGACCGACATCTTCAAGCAATTCTTTGCCGATTTGCTGATTCATTTCATTGTCATCTACCAGCAAAATCTGCGCCCCGGCAAATTCGGCCAGGTTATCGCTTTCAGAGCTGTCAGCCGCTAGTGCTGTTGAAGTGCGAGCTTCTGCTGCAAACGCAGTCACTACACTGTCAAACAGAATGGAAGCGTTGACCGGCTTAATCAGGATTTCATCAATCCCGGCTTCTATTGCACTGCGCCGCACTTCTTCACGCTCATGAGCTGTTAGCAATAACAGCTTTGGCTGCGGTTCAAGCTTCATGACACGGATGATATGCGCAAGTTCTGCACCATCCATGTTGGGCATTTGCCAATCTACAAAAATCACTTCATAAGGCTTGCCAGTGTTGGCGGCCTGTTTTACCGCCTCAATCGCGGCAAAGCCTGAACTTGCCTGATCCACCACAAAAGACATCGAGCCCAGAAGTTCCATTAACACCGAACGGGCATTGTCATTGTCATCAACCACCAGAATCCGTTTGCCGCGTAAATCAGGATGAGGCACCAAGGCCCGGCGAAATTCTGCACATTTGCCTAATCTGGCGGTAAACCAGAATTGCGAACCTTTGCCAAGTTCGGAATTAACCCCGATTTCACCGCCCATCAATTCTGCCAGATTTTTGGAAATAGCCAGTCCTAAACCGGTGCCGCCATATTTGCGGGTGGTGGTGCTGTCGGCTTGTTGAAACGACTGGAACAATTTTGCGGTTTGTTCTGGGGTCAAACCGATGCCGGTATCCTCTACCGCCAGTTTTAATACTACCTCCTGGTCATTTTCCTCATGCTTGCGCACCACAATTCTGATTTCGCCACGCTCGGTGAATTTAACCGCATTGCTGCCAAAATTAATCAAGACTTGCCCCAGACGCAGCGGATCACCTATCAACACGTAAGGCACATCCAGTGCCACGTCAAAAATCAGCTCAAGTCCTTTGTCAGTAGCTTTTTCCTGAATCAGTCCCGCGACATTGTCCAGCACTTTTTCCATATCAAACTCAATCCGTTCCACGGCCAACTTGCCAGCTTCAATCTTGGAGAAGTCCAGAATGTCGTTGATAATTCCAAGGAGGTGCTGACTGGAAGCCTGGATTTTTTGCAGATATTCGCGCTGTTTGGCAGTCAGCTCGGTTTTCATCGCCAGATAGCTCAAGCCCATGATGGCATTCATCGGTGTGCGAATTTCATGACTCATGTTAGCGAGAAAATCGGCTTTCATCCGGGCTGCCTCTTCAGCCAGCTCTTTGGCTTTGCGTAATGCTTCCGCAGCTTCCAGTTGCAGGGTGATATCTTCAATTACTCCAACCTGCCCCAGAGCAGGATTTTGCGGGTCTATCATTCGGGTTAGCATCCGCGCCCAGAACAGGCAGCCGTCTTTGCGCACCAGTTCAAGTTCTGTCTGGTAAATGCCATATTCAGCGATCTGTTGCTCCATATCCCGTCCAACAGCATCATAAGCTGCTTCATCCCGATACCAAAGCCGGCTGGATTTTCCCAGCATTTCCCGATGCTGATAACCAAACACTTCTTCCAGTTTGCGATTGCAGCGTAAAATCTGCCGCTCTTTCAGTAACACAATTCCCAGAGAGACGGAATCGAAGATGGCATTTTTCTCTTCGTTGGCGATACGCAAGGTTTCTTCGGTTTGCAGCTGGATTTCCAGTTGTTTGGACAGTGCTGCCTGGGCCTGGATGCGTTCAGTGATGTCATAAAACCAGCCCAGCACCGCTTTCTCGCCTTGATACTGCATGGGCATATAGGTGGCAAGTACCCAGGTTTCAAGGCTGTCGGGAATAAGCAGTTGCACCTGCCGGTTGATAATAATGTTGCCTTGTGCCAGTTCTGCCAATATCTCATCATAATCTTCGGGTCTGGCGTAATAGCTTTTGGGGTCATCGCCGATTGCCCGGATATTTTTAATCAGATTCTGATAGCTCTTGTTAAAAAACACCACTTCGCGTCCTTGCTTGATGGCGATCCGAACCGCAATAGGGCTGAGATTGAGAATATTAAGCAGACGTTGCTCGTTGTCGCGAATTTGTTGCTCATGAAGCTTGCGATAACTGATATCCCGCAATGCGCCGATCATCAAGACCCCTTCCGAGGTTTCAACCGGACTTAGGCTGATTTCCACCGGAATTTCTTTGCCGTCATGAGTTCTAGCAAGCAGTTCCTGTTTAAAATCACTGGCTAGCCGTTCTTCTGCCGGTTTTGTAAAACTTTGCCGAAACATCTCATCGGTTTTGCCGGATTTATCCTGAATAAAAAAATCTACCTCCTTGCCGTGCATCTCGATTTTATCAAAGCCAAAAAAGCACTCGGCCTGATGATTTACCATTTCTATCAGACCATTGCTCCCTACAATTAACATCGGGTCAGGTGTGGCTTTAAATAAGGCCTGAAATTGCCGTTCACTGTCTTGTAGCTGCGACTGAATCCTGTTGCGGCTGGTACGCAGGGTGAAAATTCGGGCGCTAAGATAGGTAAACAGCAGTCCGCCACAAATCAACAAAATGGAAACTGTTGCCACTGCGACAGCCAATACCTGAGGATCGGTGCCGACAATTGGATTTTCCTTGCCGTTTAGATGTAGATGCGCGAAATGCGCGGCCTCCATGGCAATGTAGTGCATACTGGAAATTGCCATCCCCATCACAGATCCACTAATCAGGGAGGGTACAAAGCGCATGTTGCTAATGGCAGGTACTTGGTTCAGCAGATATTTAGTCAGTAATGCGGCAATTCCTAAAACGACCGCTGCCACCAGCGAAAAAGTGAATAATTTCGGGTCATAAAGCACCATGCCATCCATGCGGATGGCCGCCATCCCGGAGAAGTGCATTATGCCAATCCCGGCGCCCATGGTTACGCCGCCGATGACCAGTTTACCGACAGACATCTGTTTATTTGCGATCAGGTTCAACGCCAGCCCTGAGGCAAGAATGCCCGGTATCATTGACAGTCCGGTAATCCAGGGGTCATAAGTGACACCGCAATCCACCTTGAACGCCAACATGCCGATAAAGTGCATAGCCCAGACACCGGCACCGAGAATAACCGCGCCAATCGGCAGCCAGAAATTTCTCCGGGTATTATCAGCCAGCTGCCCTGCCATCTCGAATGCACAAAACGAAGCAAAAATGGCAATCAGTACTGAAACAACCACCATCGGCAGATTGTAACTGCTGTGGTAAATCAGCTGACTATCCAGGGAATCCAGAAAAAATTTCTCAAACATGATTCCTTACCTATTCAGGGCGGTTGATTTGACATTGGCCGAACTAAGGATTCGGTCAATAATAATTTCCCTGAATCCGTTCGTGGTGAGCTTGTCGAACCACCATTGCCCTTCGACAGGCTCAGGGCAAACGGTGAATTTAGAAATCGGGAAATTATTTTTAGCCATATCCTAAAAAGACCATGCAGAATGCGATTTGCAAACGAATTGGAGAATAGCGAAAAAACTGCTGTAAAAACTGAGGATACATTTTTATAAATTAGCGGTGGCGGTTTCTTTTCTTCTTAACTCTTTTTTTTGCCCTGACAGCAACAAGAGAACCTGTTTGTGTTTGATTTTGCTTACCACGATTCCGACGCCATTTGACCACCGCAAACACTATAATCGCTACTACCACCAGGATAATGCCGTGTTCAACATGGCGGATAATCTCAATCACCTTGTCCGCCAAGGCGCCAAAGTGATAAACCACCCAGACAATTGCCGGTACGCTGATTAAAGAGGCCATGCCGTCATAAAAGAAAAACACCCGAAACGGCAGATGCAGCGTCCCTGCGGAAAAGAAAGTGGGGGCACGAAAACCGGGCATAAACCGCGCAGCAAAAATGACCTTGCTGCCTTTTTCATGGAGATTATGTTTAACTATTTGCAGGCGTTCAGGGGGTAAAAACTTATGAAAAAAAGCTTTTTTAGTGAGAGCTGTGCCATATTTTCTACCCAAAAAGAAAATGGTGCTGTCGCCAATTAACACGCCCGCCATACAGACAATAATCGCCATCCAGACGTTGATATATTCCTTGTAAGCCAGCATTCCGGCGACAAATAAGGTAATGTCTTCGGGAACCGGCACCCCCAAACCACAGGCTAATAATATGCCAAACAGCAAGAAGTAAGGGGTAAGCCCCCCAAAACCGGTCATGAAACTTAACATTTCCTGCATTGATTAATCCCTTTTATCTAAAAATTGGTAAATAGTACACAAAACAACAACTATTATAGGTAGGAGTCCGCTATTTGCAAAGACGAGTGGAGTAGCGGAAGCGGCGCTGGTCAAGTAGTCGCGGTTAAAATAGCTCCAGCTCTACTAACAACTGCTTGTTCTCAACCACCACCGATTTCAGCATGGCTTTGGTCAAATCGCGTTTTAAATCACCGCCTTTAAGTTTATAAACTGGGGTTGTGGCAAGCACTTTTTCCACAATCAATTGCGCTATTTCCTTGATAGGCGCGACATAAAGCTCAGGCACTGCACTGATTTTCATATCTACAATTGCCGGATTTTTAAAGAAAAACTCGCTTTTCCCCGGGTCATAACTTAATGTACCGGTGACTTTGGTATTACCGGTACTTTTTATTCCGCCCGGCGCTGAAATATCCATCTGTGAATAAATGCCGATTTGATTGGCATTCTGCGCCAGCTCCACTTTTGGGTTAGAAAAAATCACTTTCACAAAAAACTTTTTCTTCTCCAAAGGCATCATGGCAGCCACTTTTTCTTGCAGCTCTTCTTCAGATATTTCCACGGTGTAAGACAGCGCCGCCGCCGTGTGCGATGAGAGCATTAAAAATAGCGCGATAATTGCACGTCGCATGAATTAAATCCTATTCAGCTTGATTATTAAATGCAGATTTTGCACCGAGCATTTCCAGCACCAAAACCGCCATGTTTTTTGAACCACCACCGTGTCCCAATTGTTCTTTCACAAGACTCAATTCTTTGCACTGGGTTTGAGCGGCATTTTTATCGTTTAATAGGCGATTAATTTCAGCTGCCAGCTTTTTCGGCGTTGCTTCATTTTGAATGAGTTCTGTGACAATTTTTTTACCGGCGATAATATTAGGCAGGCCAATAAAGGCGATATTCACCAGCAGCTTGCCCAATAAATAGGTCAACGGCGATAATTTATACGCAATAACCATTGGTATGTTTAACAATGCAATTTCCAGAGTTGCGGTGCCGGAAGTGGTCATAATTGCATCGCAACATTGCATTACATCATAAGGCTGATTTTTAATCACCTGCACGGTTACGAATGTGGAGTTCAAATAATTGCTGAGCAATTCGTCACTGATAGAATCGGCTTGCGGCAGGATGAATTGCGTATCGGTATTGGCATCGAAGATTTTCTCCGCCGCTTCTAGCATCACCGGCAACATCCGTTTGATTTCATTGATGCGGCTGCCCGGTAACAAGCCGACTATCGGTTGCTGCGGATTTAAGCCGAATAACTGCAAGTCTTCAGCTTTGCAGCGCAAAGGATGCACTTTATCGACTGATGGATGCCCGACATAACGCACCGGGGTGTTTTCCGCTTCATAATATTGGGTTTCAAACGGAAAAATTACCGCCATCATGTCAATCACTTTGCCATATTTGACTACCCGTCCGGGTCGCCATGCCCACACTTGCGGACTGACATAAAACAAAACTTTGATGCCGTGCTGTTTGGCAAAGGTCGAGAGTTTAAAATTAAACTCTTTGTAATCCACGCAAATCAATAAATCTGGGCGTTCGTCGAGCAGAACTTGCTGCATAAGTTTTAAGGCGCGGCGGATTTCGCCATAGTGTTTTAAAACTTCAACTACGCCGATGACACCGATATGGCTGGAGTCGTAGCAAATTTCGATACCGGCGGAACGCATTTTGCTGCCGCCCATGCCGATGCCGCGAAGATCCGGGCGATGTTTTTTCAGTTCTAAAAATACGTTGGCGGCGTGCTGGTCGCCGGAGCTTTCGCCTGCGCTGAAGAGGATTGTGGTCATGGAATGTATTTTAAGCTACGGCAAACTCAGTTAAACAGCGCAGGCAAATTTCTTGCGCCATGAACAATGCGAATAATGTGCAATTTATTATCGCTGACTTGGTAAAAAATCAGGTGCTTTTTAAAGTGTTTCATGGGGACAAAACGCACATTGGCTAAATCAGGATGTTTGAAGTGGCGTTGCGAGCCAATTTTTGGCATCTGAGCGATGGCTGTTGTCGTTTCTTCAAGATATTTCCGAAAAAGTTTGGCTACGTTAGGATTCTCGATTGCCAGAGATTGAACAATCTCAGCAATGTCTTCTAAGGCTTTTTGCCGATAAACAATTTGGTTTAAATTCATCTTAAGCGGATTGGGTATTGCGG
Source organism: uncultured Pseudomonadota bacterium (assembly GCA_903875455.1). GTDB lineage: Bacteria > Pseudomonadota > Gammaproteobacteria > Methylococcales > Methylomonadaceae > CAIQWF01. The sequence continues at coordinate 27,910 of CAIQWF010000160.1, read as the reverse complement.
GTTAAGTTTTCCCAAAAGTTATCCCACTCCTGTGAATCGGCAATGATAGCGGCAGGCGAGTTAAGCCCTTCCAATAGCTGTTTTTCCAGTTTTTGTTCTTCGCGGCGTTGTTGTTCGGCATAAATCAAGGTGCGGATGTAATCGCTGGCATTGTTAAAATGTTCTTCGGCAATGCGTTGATTGATGTAGCTTGTGAGTGTTTCTGGTAAGGAAATGTTTAATGTGGTGTTCATGGTGTGATTCCTGTTGTTAAATTTGTGAGTGGTTATTGCAACTAGCTTCAGCTTTGTTGCTTTGCATTTTATAAGCAAGCATTCTTCAAGTTCAGATATTGACTCTCAAGCTTTGAATAATCGCTAACTGCGTTATTTCAGGATATCGCCAAAATATGCTCGCGCGCCACCTTGAATCCGGCAGCTTTCGGATGTCCGCCTCCGCCGTATTGTCTGGCAATCTCGCTCACGTCAATTCCTGCTTCAGTTGAGCGCAAACCGAATGTCCGGCCATCCCTTGAATCCCAATAGTAAGCTGCAAACGGCTCTCCCTGTGCCAACAGATGTGCCGCATCGCTTCCCAAAGTATAAGGCACGTTTGCCACCAGCACGGAATAACCACCAATAGCCATCCGCCGCTGACTGACCTTGACCAGTTCGGCGACATCTTTATGATGTTTGCGCTCAATTGCGGCACCGGCTTCTGCCATTTTTGCCAGCTGAGTTTGGTCAGCAGCCATCAGCTTGTCCCATGTTGCAAAGTTATATTCATAGCTCAACATGTCGGCCTGAATTTCACGGCTGTCAGGTAGTTTAAACCGCCATAAATCGCGGTCTTCCACATAGTCAATTAACGGCGGCCTCTTCTGGTCCGGGAATAAATAATCCCATGCCAAAGTTGCACCGCTCCGCTCCAGGTCTGTGAAAGTTTTCAAGCCCTCAAGTCCCGCCAAATCTTGCAGCGCGGATTTGTGATGGTCAATTAAGGTGATGCTTTTGGCAGATGTCAGCATTTCTGTAACAACCGCGCGTTGATAGCTAAAATCCACCAAATACACATCGCGCCCGGTCACGTCAGGCGGCGGAGTCTGGTGAACACCTGCGGCATAATCAATGCTGTCGCCATAGCGATGCCAAAAACACCAGGCGGCACTGAAGCCGTCTGCACAATTACCGTGGTAAATTACCAGAGGACGAGTCATTTATGCTCCTTGAAAATTAAGCTTTAATCGGATTGCCAAACGCCAGATTGCGAATGACTTTACGAATTAAATCGACCGGAATAATCAAAATTGCTAATCCCAAGGGATAAATCCACTCTTGCAGATTCAACGGCACAGTCCGTAAAATTTGCCCGCCGATATAAGTGAACAGAATCTGCATGGCGAAAATAAAACTCAACACATAAATAAAGTTTTTATTACCGGATAAATTATCGAATAAATTCAGGCTTTCGGTTCTGGCATTAAAAGTATTGAACGAGTGAGTGAAGGCAAAAAAAGCAAAAAAACCGGTTAAAAATGCAGCATCAGAACTAAAACTCGCTTTTACTAACGGGCAGGTCAAAAAACCGACACTCAAAATAAAACTGGCAATGCCATTGGTAAAAATAGACGACCACATTTCAGGTGTAATTAATGAGGCTTCGCGCGAAATCGGTTTTTCCAGCATCGAACGCTCTAAAGCCGCTTCACCGGAAAATGCCAAGGCTGCCAATGTGTCCATAATCAAGTTCACCCACAATAATTGCACCATTGTTAAAGGTAAATCGAAACCCAAGAAAGGGCCGAAAAAGGCAATTAAAATCGCGGAAAAACTCACGGTTAATTGGAAAACTAAAAACTTGCGGATGGATTTAAACAGCGTCCGACCATACAAAACCGCTTGGGTGATGGAATAAAAATTATCATCCAACACCACAATATCACTGGCTTCTTTGGTCATTTCCGTGCCGCTGCCCATCGCAAAACCGACATCCGCATGTTTGATTGCAGGCGCATCGTTCACACCGTCCCCTGTCATGCCTGCCACCCAGCCCAGCTCTTTAGTCAGTTTTACTAAACGGCTTTTATCAGTCGGATAAGCACGGGCAACCACATAGAGATTCGGCAACATTTCTTTCACTTGCGCATCCGATAATTCGGCCAGTTCGCTGGAAGTCAACACAATATCGCTATCGCGGGTAATCAAACCGACATCTTTACCAATCGCCCGCGCGGTATCTTTCGCGTCGCCGGTAATCATCACCACATGAATCCCCGCTTGTTTTGCCCGATACACCGAATCATAAGCCGTGCTGCGCAAGTCATCACGCAAACCCAAAACCGCCAATAAGGTTAATTCGGTCGGCAAAGTTTTATCTTCGTGAATCGGATTATCGGTGGTCGCCACCGCAATCAAACGCATGGCGCGGTCGGAGAGGGTTTTCATTTCAATCAGCAGAGCGTCTTTATTCAACGGCTGTTTTTCACCATCAGCCCCCAAAAAATTGATGCAGTTTTCCAAAACCACTTCCGGCGCACCTTTAACCAACGTTAGTTTTTCACCGTTCACCACTTCGATGGCGGAGAATTTTCGCGCACTGCTGAACGAAATTAAATCAACAATTTTAACATCATCTTTAACCGCCAGTTTTTCCCCTAAACAGGTGAGTAATGCCTGCTCAGTTCTGTCTGCGCCAACCAGACGCGGATTGTTAATATCAGAGGCATCAATCACCGCGCTGGTGTTATTGCGCAACGCAAAAGCCAGTTTATTCTGCACGCCTTCTGATAATTGGTTGAATTTGAAAAAATGTTTATTGCTGTCGCCGGTAATAAATTCGGACACGCTAAGTTTGCCTTGCGTTAAAGTGCCGGTTTTATCGGTAAATAAAATGGTTAAACTGCCAGCGGTTTCGATGCCCAATAATTTTCGCACCAATACTTTTGCCTGTAATAACTTGCGCATATTCAGAGATAACACAATCGCAATCATCATCGGCAAACCTTCGGGAACCGCGACCACAATAATGATAATCGACAAAATCAGGGCTTTGACGCAATGGGAAATAATCTGCGGCACCGGCAACTGCATATAAGCAGCCAGACTGCCGGTATCGATAAAAATATGCTTATACATAAAGGTCAAAGCAATACAAATCGCGCCGATATAAGCGAAATTGCTGATTTGTCCGCCTAAAATCGTCAGTTTGTTTTGCAGCGGCGACAGGCGGTCTTCCGCAGAAACGACATCTTTTAGAGTTTGACCGTATTGGGTTTTATCGCCGACCGCAGTGACTTTGATTACCGTTTCACCATCTTCAATCAAACAGGCGCGTTCAATCAGGTTTTCTTTATGAGCTTCATCCTGTTCATTCATCACAGCGATTTTCTTCACTGCTTCCGATTCGCCGGTCAATGCCGCTTCATTCACATCAGCATGGCCTGCAACCAGATAGCCATCAGCAGGAACCGTATCACCGGGTTGCAATAATAAATAATCGCCGACCACCAAATCATTGATGCTGATTTCGATTAATTTACTGTTGCGAAACACTTTCACCTGAATTAGCGATGCTTCTTCGAGCAATTTTTGAAACGCGGTCTCATTTTTGTATTCGGATAAAGTTGCAACTATGGTGGCGATAAAGACCGCCAGCGCAATTCCCACGCCTTCATACCATTCTGCGTAGCCAAAAATCGCCAGACCGGTAGTAATCACCAACGCCACGATTAAAATAATGATAATCGGGTCCTGGAAATTGCCGATTAATTTGCTCCAGAACGATTCAACCTCTTGCAGCGTTACCGCATTACTGCCGTTTTCTAACCGGGATTTCTCTACCTGTTCATCTGTCAAACCTTGAAAATTAAATTGCATGATGAGCTCCTTGTCAGTGATGAGTAGTTTTGGATTATAAAAGATTAAGGCCGTTTTTAGTAAAATCTTTACCGAGTGAATTTTGTTGGCAGTTGACAATTTTCATGCCTAGCCCGGTAATTTGGTTTTAAGTTTCGATGAAAAAGTCTTTAAACGCTATAATATCGCGATTCGATATTATGTAGAGGACATCATGGATATTAAAGCAGCCATGCAAAAACTGGGGCAACAGGCGAAAAAAGCCGGCCGCGAGATGAGCAAAGCGGATACCAATAAAAAAAATCAGGCGTTATTTGCCATTGCCGAACAGATAGAAGCCAGCCGTGAAACGATAACTGCCGAAAACCAAAAAGATTTGGCAGCGGGGAAAGCTAATGGTTTGGACGCGGCTTCACTGGATAGACTGGAATTGACTGCCAGCCGCATCACCGCAATGATTGAGGGCTTGAAACAGGTTGCCAGTTTACCTGATCCTGTGGGTGAAATTAGCAATTTGCGTTACAGACCGACTGGGATTCAGGTTGGGCAAATGCGGGTGCCGCTGGGGGTTATCGGGATTATTTATGAATCACGCCCGAATGTCACCATAGATGCAGCGGCGTTGTGTTTAAAATCCGGTAATGCCTGTATTTTGCGTGGCGGTTCAGAATCCATTCATTCCAATCAGGCGATTGCAGCCTGTATTGCCAAAGGTTTGGAGCAGGTCGGCTTGCCAGTCGAAGCGGTGCAAGTTATCGCCACCACAGACCGTGCCGCAGTGGGTGAGCTGATTACCCTACAGGAATATGTCGATGTGATTGTGCCACGCGGCGGCAAAAGCTTGATTGAGCGGATTACCAACGAAGCGACCATTCCGGTGATTAAACATCTGGATGGAATTTGTCATGTTTATATTGATGACAAAGCCGATTTAGACAAAGCTGTTACGATTGCCATGAATGCCAAAACCCATCGTTACGGAGTTTGCAATGCGATGGAAACTCTATTGGTTGCAGAACATATCGCCCCGAAAGTTTTGCCGATTTTGGCAGAAAGCTATCTGGCAAAAGGCGTGGAACTACGCGGTTGTTTGAAAACCTGTGCGCTAATTCCACAAGCGTTACGCGCCACCGAAGAAGACTGGCACACCGAATATTTGGCCCCGATTTTGTCGATTAAAATTGTTGACAACATGGATGAGGCAATTGCGCACATCAATCATTATGGCTCAGCGCATACCGATGCGATTGTCACCGAAGATTACACTTTGGCGCGGCGTTTCTTGCGGGAAGTGGATTCCAGTTCGGTGATGGTGAACGCCTCGACCCGTTTTGCCGATGGTTTTGAATATGGTTTGGGCGCGGAAATCGGCATCAGCACTGATAAACTTCATGCTCGCGGGCCAGTCGGTTTGGAAGGGCTAACCAGTCTGAAATTCATTGTTTTAGGCGACGGGCAAATTCGGCAGTAAATGATAGGAATTTATGGCGGCACTTTTGATCCGGTGCATTATGGGCATTTGCGCACGGCGTTGGAAGTAAAGGAGCTATTCGGCCTGACTGAACTGCGCTTAATCCCGTGTTATCAGTCGCCATTGAAAAATAGCTCACAAGCGACTCCAGCGCAACGGCTGGAAATGCTGCAACTGGCGATAGCAAAAGAGGCCGGGCTTGTATGCGACAGCCGCGAACTGGACAGGGCAGGGCGGTCCTATATGGTTGAAACTCTGGCATCATTGCGGGCTGAATTGCCGGATTTTGCCTTAGTGTTATTTATGGGTAGTGATGCGTTTGCGCAGATAGAAAGCTGGTATCAATGGCAACGATTGTTTGATTATGCGCATATTGTGGTGATGACCCGCCCGAACAGTAAAACACCTCCGTTATCAGAATTTTTAAAAAACTGTCTGACTAACAATAAGTCAGAATTGAAAACAGAAAACAATGGCAAACTGTTTTTTCAAACTGTAACCCAGCTGGATATATCAGCCACTGCCATAAGAGCATTGCAGGCAAAAGGGCACAGTATCCGTTTTTTATTGCCCGACAATGTTATAGACTATATAGAACGGTATAAGTTGTACCAATCATAAACAGGAACAGGAATGCAAACTGAAGAATTAGTAAAAATCGTTACCACTGAACTGGATTTTCGCAAAGGTGAAAATGTTACCGTGATTGATGTAAAAGGGCGCACCAGCGTCACTGATTATATGATTCTGGCGACTGCCACATCAGAACGCCATGCCAGATCGTTGTGCGGCTATGTGACTGAAAAAATGAAAGAAGCAGGCGTAAGACCTTTAGGTGTCGAAGGAGAGCAGACCGGGGCCGACTGGGTGCTGCTGGATTTGGATGACATTATCGTCCATGTGATGACAGCGCAAGCCAGAGATTTGTATCAACTGGAAAAACTCTGGTCGGTTGATACCAGGGCGCAGGAAATGGTTGCCAACTCTTGAGCGTGAATTTAAGAAACATGGCGAAGGTCTTTTATTTATTCATAATCCTGCACTATATAAATGATTAATGTTTTATTGGTTGATGATCATGAGCTCGTCAGAACTGGTATTGAATCATTATTAAACTCTACGGATGGCATTTCTGTAGTCGGTGTTGCAAGTTCTGGTGAACAGGCTTTGTTATTTGCCGAACAATTCTCGCCGGATGTCATTTTAATGGATGTCAATATGCCGGGGATGGGGGGGTAGAAGCTTGCCGCAGAATTTTGCAGACTTATCCAGATATAAGAATCATTGCTTTATCGGGGTATAACGACGGCCTTATTCCGATGGAAATGTTGCAATTGGGGGCGATGGGATTTCTGTCCAAAAACTCACCGGTCAACGAAATGGTCGATGCAATCCGGCAAGTAATGCTGGGTGAGCCTTATTTAGGCAAGGATGTGGAGAAAAATCTCTCGTCACAGAATACCCAGCAGGACAATAATCCTTTTGCGCAACTTGCAAAGCGGGAGGCGCAAGTGGCCCGTTTAATTCTGGACGGCCGATCTATTCAGGAAATGGCGACTACTTTGGGGATAAGCGATAAAACGGTCAATACTCACCGTTATCGGATTTATGACAAGCTGGAGGTAAAAAATGATGTTGAGCTCACCCGCCTGGCGGCTAAATGGAGCTATGGCAATTAAGACCATTCATCGCTGTTAGCCGTTCATGATTTTTTGCACCCAATATTTATCGCGTGCCTCTTCATAAGCCTGTTTTGAGATGAAACCTTGCTCGGACAGGCTTTTTAGTTTCGCTAATTTAGCATCCAGATTGATAATCACTTTGCCATCGGCGCTGTTGCCGTTATTAAAATTACTGCTGTTAATCGAGTTGGTTAATATCCCAGCCCCTGCCTGAATAAATCCCAGGGTAATTCTGAGCAGCAGTAAGGTGCCAATTGCCAGAATCACCGTCACCAGCAATTTATCCATTGGATAACCATTAACAAACAACTCTTTGATGTTTAATAAAACCGACCATTTTTCTATGATGGCGGTCAGGGTTTCTGGTTTTTGCAGGTAGTCGTAAAGCAGCAGAAAAATATCAAGGGTATATTTTATTCCGAACAGGGTCATTCCTAATCCCACCAAGGTAATAAAGAGCCGGGTAGCCAGCATGAGAGTACCGATATTGACAGGTGATTCAGAGGGACTTGAAAAATTATCGTATTGATTCATAGTAATGATTCTCCGCAACGAGGGGCCTCAGGATTTGAGCCAATACCAGACCAAACCGATTAGCTCGTGAAAAAACAGTTTGCTATTGTACAGCGCTTCTACATTTGGAATGAAGGTAAGCAAGGTTGTTTGATAGCGGGTGGTGAAAGCGGTAGGTGCTTCAATGACTTCAAAGCCTGCACGCTGAAATGCGGCACTGGCTCGCCGGATGTGCCATGCGTGTGTCACCAGATAAATTTTTTTGATGCCTGATTTTTGCAGAAGTTGGAAACTGTTGCCGGCATTTTCAAAACTATTATTTGATTCTCCCTCAGTCCAGCGCACCGGAATTTGAAAGTCCTGCTCCAGTGCTGTTTTCATTTGCACCGCTTCAGAAATATTGCTTCCTAAAGGCGTTCCGCCTGTCACCAGAATAGGCAGGTGGGTTTGCCGGTATAACCTTGCGCCGTAGCGCAAACGAACCAGTGTGCCTTCATTCACGGTATCTTGGTTGGCGTATTCCGGGGCATTAAAATAACTGCCGCCCCCCAGTATTACGATGGCTTGTGCTTTTGCCGAGTTGTTGAGTGGAGCGGTTTTGGTTTCCAGTAACTGCAAGGCAGCATCAGAAAAATAAGCGCTGGAAAATAGCCAGAGCAGGCTAAACATGCTGATAAGGAGAAAGCGTGCGGTTTTTGGCCGACGTTTTAATGCCCAAATCCCTAATGCCAGTAACAATAGTAAATTGAGTGGTGGCAGTAATAATGCGGAGATGAGGTTGGTAATGAACCAGGACATGAAGCCAGCCTGTATAGTCAACCGTAGATTTTAAAATTTGTGCGGCTATGTAAAACGCTGACAGCAACACTATCAGCGTTTATAAAGAAAAGATGCTAAACAATCTCTCTGGCTTTATTAAATGCGTCCCTAAAATCCAGATACACCGGCTTATCTGCTCCCAGCAAAGACGCTAATAACTCCTGCTGCACCCGATATTTAACATTGCCCACCGCCAGCGCTCCTACCCCAAAAGCGGCTTGGCCAGCGGCGGCAGTAGGAAGAAGTACGCCGAAATCTTTAACCTTAATCCCTTCAATCCCCAACGGCGGCACCGCATTCACATCACCGGCCACTTTTAGCTGTTTGGCTTCTTTCAGAATTTCCGCGCTCAATACCTGAATCCCTGCTTTGGCAGTGCAAAAAATAATATCAACATCACGAATCAGATTGATTTTATCGCCCTCAAAATTAGCTGCCGCCCCTTTTAAGTCACAGCCTAAACTGCGATTGTATTGCTTGGCCAAATCATTGGCGGTGGCATTAGACAAATGGTCAACCAAGGTGGTATCAGCTCCAGCCAATGACGCAATCACGCCAGTCACCACACCAACTGGGCCGGTGCCGCCAAACACCACAGCTTTACAGTCTTTTAGTGCCTTGCCAAGCTGTTGTTTAAGAACTTTTTCAACACAGGCAACCAAAGCCGCTGCGGTAGTAAAAGCGCCGCTAGGGTCTGCAAGAACGGAAATTTCAAAAGGTGGAACCATGGCCTGCTTGCAGGTTTTTAGCATATCCATTGCCAAGCCTATATCCCGCCCACCCACAAACATGGCTGTTCTTTTAACGCCAGTCGGACCACGAGAGAAGATAGTATCCTGAGTCAGACGATGAACATTTTCCAGTTTGACATTAGAGTAGGGCATTAACACATCAAAACCTGCGTCTAGTGCCATATTGATATCAAAAGGACTATTATTAGGCGTAGGGTCAAGCATGTGTAAAATACTTTTTTTCACTATCAGATTCCTGTTTTGTGAGAGATAAGAACAGCGTTGTTTGTCTTGTCGTTACTTGGCAGAGGATTGAATGTAGGCGCGGGCGACTGCAAACGCATGTTCAAAGTGCAAATACACCGGTTTGTCGGTTTCCAGCATCATTTTTAACAGACGGTTTTGGGTTTGATATTTAACATTGCCAATCGCCAACGCGCCAATTCCGACTGCGCCACTGTTTGAACCTGCAATTGCAGTACCGTTATCAAACGCACTCACACCGGCAATTCCGGCAGGTGGCACCGCATTCACATCCGCTGCGACTTTAAGCTGCGGCGCACTGGCAATCAGCGCAGCGCTTAACAATTCAATCCCTGCCGCACCGGTAGCAAAAACCACATCGGCCGTTTTAATATACTCGGCTTTATCAGCATCTGCTCCGGCGGTGACTTTTATTTTGCCATCACCAAATTCGTCACTGCACATGTCGGCAATATTTTGAGCTTTTTCCAGCTGTCTGCCGATGATACGTACATTTGCCCCGGCCTGTGCTGCAATTACCGCTGCTGCCTGACCTACAGGGCCTGTGCCGCCTAAGGCCAGAATGTTTTTACCTTCCAGCGTAGTATTGAATTTATCGCCTAACTCTTTCTCTACTGCTGCTACCATGCCCGCTGCTGTAGTAAAGGCACCGCTGGGGTCGGCAAATACCGAAACTTCAAAAGGAGGAACCATTGCATGTTGTGCCGCTTTTAACATATCCATCGCCTGTTTGGTATCGCGGCCACCGATAAAAATGCCGGTTTTTTTCAGGCTTTTCAGACTGCGGGAGAAAATAGCATCCTGAACCAGGCCTTGGACTTCGCTCGGTTCAACATTTGTATAGGGGATTGCTGAAACCCATCCCGCGTCCAGTGCCATGTTCACATCAAAAGGGCTTAAGTTTTTAGCGGTCGTCAACATGTGTAAAATAAATGGCTTTTCCATGGTATCTCCTGAAGATTAAATGTAACGGGCAAGTATAAAAGAAAACATTATTCTGTAACAGATTTAAAACGCATTGTATTTTTAAAATCAGCTGAATCTGTGTATCATCTTTAAATTTTTCAATACACGAAAGAGTGAACAATGCACAACGTTACGTTAATTAAAGGTGATGGTATCGGCCCTTCCATTATAGATGTGGCAGTTAAAATTATTAACGCCTCCGGGGTAAAAATAAACTGGGAAGAGGCCGATGCCGGTATGGCAGCAGTCGAAAAGCACGGCACACCGATTCCTGATGCAACTTTGGCTTCAATTGAAAAAAACCGCATTGCCTTTAAAGGGCCTTTAACCACTCCGGTCGGCAAAGGTTTTAGAAGTATCAATGTGGCGTTACGGCAGGAATATGATTTATACGCCAACGTCCGCCCGGCCAAAACCTGGAAAGGGGCGCAAACCCGGTTTGATAATGTTGACATTGTGGTGGTGCGGGAAAATACTGAAGGCCTGTATGCCGGATTAGAGCATTATCTGACCAAAGAAAAAGATATGGCCGAAAGTATTGCCCTGGTGACCCGCAAAGGCTGTGAGCGCATTGTCGAATATGCGTTTCAGTATGCCAAACAAAATGGCCGGAAAAAAGTCACTGCCTGTCATAAAGCCAATATTCTGAAATTCAGCTCCGGTCTGTTTCTGGATGTGGCGAAAGAAATCGCCGCCCGTTATCCCGAAATTGAATTTAATGAAGTGATTGTCGATGCCGCATGTATGCACCTGGTGATGAATCCGCAAAAGTTTGACGTGATTGTAACTACCAATATGTTTGGTGATATTTTGTCAGATTTGACCGCCGGTTTGGTGGGTGGCTTGGGATTGATTCCCGGGGCAAATATCGGTGCAAACGCCGCCTTGTTTGAAGCGGTACACGGCAGCGCCCCTGATATTGCCGGTAAAAATATTGCTAACCCGACTGCGGTGATTATGGCAGGGGTGATGATGCTGCATCATTTGGGCGAACATGTAGCGGCTGAAAAAATTCAGACTGCGGTGGAAAAAATTATCAGTGAAGGAAAATTTGTTACACCGGATTTAAATCCTGACTCCAAAACCGGCACAATTGAAATGGGCGAGGCGATTATCGCCTCAATGTAAAAAAAATCGGTTACGTTTTTACTACTCCATTTTGAATTAGGTAATCATAAAAAGCTGTAGGGCTGAAAACTCCCCCCTACAGCACAAATCATCTGCAATAGTTTTATCTTCAACTGTTTGTTGGGTTCACCTATAATTTTTCACATTTTAATCGTCATCACATCCAGTCTTTTGAACAAACAGCACACAAAAGTATCGGTCATTGCACCGGCAAGACTACATATGGGCTTCATAGATTTGAGCGGTTCCTTAGGCCGGCACTTCGGCAGTATTGGCATAGCGCTCAACGAAATCAGCACCCGCTTGACTCTCACTGCGGCTCCGCAATTATGTTTCAGCGGCTTGCGATCGACCCGCGCCGAAAAATGTTTTCAACGCCTGTGCACTGCCTTGAATGTTTCTACCAATCTGCATGTAAACCTGGAATCGCTGATTCCTGAACACGTTGGTCTCGGTTCTGGCACGCAAATGGCTTTGGCAATCGGTAGCGCACTCAACGCTTTTTATGCTTTAAACCTTACCGTGCGGGATATTGCCCAGTTGGGGGATAGAGGAGCCCGTTCCGGGATCGGCATCGGCGTATTTGAACAAGGCGGTCTGGTAGTAGACGGCGGGCGTGGCGAATTTACCAAAACCCCGCCCATCGTCTCACATTTGGACATTCCGGCCGATTGGCGATTTATTTTGGTTTTCGATCAGCGCGGCCAAGGTTTGCACGGTGAGCAGGAAGTCAGTGCCTTTAAAAAATTGCCGCCTTTTCCACAACAGGAAGCGGCAAGGCTCTGCTATCTGTTGTTAATGCAAGGTTTGCCGGCGGTTGCCGAAGCGGATCTGGACAAATTCGGCGGTGTCATTACGCAATTACAACGCTCTGTCGGTGAACATTTTGCTGCGGCACAAGGCGGAGTTTTCACCAGTGATGAAGTGGCAGAAGTCATGGATTATTTGCAGCAGCAAGGCGCGGTAGCGATTGGCCAAACCTCATGGGGACCAACCGGATTTTGTGCCGTTGCCGGTGAAAAACAGGCAAGTTTTTTGGTTGCAGAACTAAAACAGAAATTTAGACATTTCAAAAATCTGTCTTTTTCGGTTGCCTCAGCCCGAAATAGTGGTGGCCAAGTCCTTGTAAGTGCGTAGCATGAAAAATATCTTTGAATACGCGCAAATCTGTTTGCAAAAATCCGATATTGAAGAAAAACTGGCGACCACGCACCTGGCATGGCAAAAGCTGCAAGCCGGAGAATTATCTTTTCACGCCAATCAAACCGCTGATGCAATTTCCCTGACCCAATTTCCAGCGCGACCAGAGTTATTGCCGCCACGAGAAATGCCCCGACGCAGACTGAATGCACCAAACGGAGTTGCCGCCATGTTTCACGCTTTAGCGCATATCGAATTTATCGCGATTTATTTGGCCTGGGATATTCTCTACCGGTTTCGGGGCCTGCCGGAACAATTTTATCGGGACTGGCTGAAAGTCGCTGATGAGGAAGCCCAGCATTTTGCCTTAATCAGAACTCATCTGCTGTCTTTGGGGATGGATTATGGTGATTTACCGGCGCATCAGGGGCTTTGGGAACATGCTGAAGATACGGCTGAAAATTTATTAGCCCGCCTCGCCATTGTCCCGCGTTGCATGGAAGCGCGGGGGCTGGATGTAACTCCGGCGCTGATAGAAAAATTTCAGGCCCGCAATGATGAAGTCAGCGTGGCAATTTTGACCCGAATTTTAACTGATGAAGTCGGTCATGTCGCCATAGGTTCATATTGGTTAAAATGGTTATGCCAGCAACAAGGGCTTGAGCCGGAGCAAGAATACCGTGATTTGCTAAAACAATTTTATAAAGGCAAACCAAAAGGCCCGTTTAATAAAGAAATGCGTATAATTGCAGGTTTTTCAACTGCTGAACTTGATTGGCTGGAAAACGCATGAATAAACCACAGATTTTTGATTACCCGCTCTTTGCTTTAGGCTTTAGAGCTTTCTTTGCCTTGGCAGGTTTATCCGCTTTGGCCTTAATTGCCTTATGGAAGTCGATTCATGACGGCTCATTCACTCCAGTCAATTATTTTCCCGCCAACTATTGGCACGCTCATGAAATGTTACTGGGCTACGCCAGTGCCGTGATTGCCGGATTTTTATTAACCGCTGTTAAAAACTGGACTGGCGAACAAACTTTATACGGAGACAAACTCGCAGGTTTATGTCTGCTATGGATTTACGGGCGCTTGCTACCTTTTTATAGTGGCATGATCCCTGACAGTTTAATTGCCTTGGTAGATTTAAGCTTTTTGCCGATTCTGGCCTATTCGATTGCCAAACCGATTATCAAAACCGGTAAATTTAAAAATCTGCTTTTCTCTGCTTTATTATTGTTGATGACGGTCGGGAACGGTTTGATTCATGCCGAACTGTTAAAACTGACTCAACACAGCGCCTGGGCAGGATTAAGTTTAGTGGTGGCGATGATTATTTTAATGATTCTGGTAATGGCAGGGCGGGTGTTCCCGTTTTTCACCGAGCGCGGTTTATCCGGGGTACTGATTTTACCTAATCCGTTATTTGAAATATTAGCAATAGCCTCAGCCGTTTCAGTATTTTTCTTACAGCTTTTGCAAATTAACGGCACGTTGCTGGCTTTAGTGGCAATCTTCGCCGTGGTTGCCAATCTTGCCAGAGTGTTGAACTGGTATGACCGCAGAATCTGGTATGTGCCGCTATTGTGGGTGCTATATGCTGGCTATGGCTGGATTATTTTAGGCTTTGCCTTGACTGCATTAGCGGCTTATAGCTGGATTCCAGCAAGTTTGGCTCTGCACGCTTTTACCGTTGGTGGCATCGGGATTCTGACTTTAGGAATGATGGCGCGAGTGTCTTTAGGGCATACCGGACGAGCTTTACGGGTTTCAAATGCGATTGCATTAGCGTTTGTGTTGATTAATCTGGCGACATTATTTCGGGTTTTAATTCCGATGGCATTGCCACAATGGTATGAGCAGATTGTTTATATGTCGACTTTATGTTGGCTGGCGGCTTTTTCACTGTTTATGTTAATTTATGCGCCGATTTTGACAACTGCCAGAGTGGATGGGAAAGAAGGTTAGCTGTTGCTTCTATTTGCGAAATCCAGCGAGAAATAGAGTTTCTTTCAAACAAAAAAATACCCCGCACGCGGGGTATTTTTATTTACAGCAATACTAACACTGCTAAAACTTATTCGTTGTTTACAGCGAATGGGTGTTTAGCTTCTTTTTTGCCAGCAACAACTTCAGCAGCAGTTGGAGAACCAGCAACAGCACGTTTCAGAGCTTCTTTAGTCGCTGCATAGTTGAAAGATTCAATTTTTGCATCGTCTTCAGCTTGCCAGTGAATGAATACACCGACAGAAATGAACAAATCATCAGCTTCATCAGCTGGAATAGTGCCATCTTCAACGCAATCAGCAACAGCCATAGCAACCGCACGTTGTGCTGGTCCAAACATTTGTACAGCTTGTTTAGAACCTTTGATTGTTACTTTGTTGAACAAAATAGTCGCTGGTTTAACCATCAGGTTAGGTGCAACAACAGCTAACAAAGTAGAAAAGCCATCTTTGTTGTTTGTTAAAGCATTTGCAAATGCAGACTCAGCCGCTGAACCACGTGGTCCGATGATTAAGTCAATATGCGCAATTTCATTGCCTTCGCCAACTAATGACTCGCCTACGCGTAAGTTATTGATTTTTGCCATGTTATTTGTTTCTCCTGGAGAAAATTAAAATTAAACCTAAAAATATACACTGAAAGTGTTTATTTACTACCCAGCCGTCCTATCAGCTAATTACCTGCCTTTTGAGCAAGTAGTTCATCCAAAAATATGACTAGTATTGTTGCTACAGTTATATCGGCTGTAGTACCCGGATTAATGCGTCTCGCCTTAAAATCCTTATCTACTTTGTAAAGTAGGTGGATTAAATCCGGTTTTGCATAATTTGTGAGTGCATAGTCAACCAGCGACATTTGCTCGCTCACCCAATTATTATGGTGATTTCCGTATTTTCTTTCGATATGACTATCAGCATAACGACTGAGGAACCCTGCGTATACTGATACCGCGGCCCAGCACTTGTCAAAAAAACAATTGAACGCCTCATTATACCTTAAAACAGCAAAATCAAAAATATCTTTGAAAACTGTTGTGTACTGCAAGGCAATTCTATCACGCTCGCTGGCTATTTCCATGGCTTGTGTCAGGGTAACGGTTGCCTTTTCGCTCACATCTTGCTGCGCTGATTCACCTAATCCGCCAGGGCTTGCGAGGCTAATCGCTTTAAAAACCCAATCAGCATCATCCAAAGTGGTATTTTCCAAAACCTCTGCCAATGCCTGCCGTAAAGGTTTTTTCTCAGTAACCTGATAAGCAGCAGTAAGTAGTGGAGCGCATAACAAAATAATCCCTAAATTGGTATTGCAGTTCACTGCTTCGCGTGTAGCTTTGACGGCATAAAAAATTTTTTCGCCCAGACAATAATCAGGATTTGCGATTGCATCAGCACTAACTTTAGCGCTAATTCTAAAATCTTCCACCGTCATATCATGGCCATCACTGTAAACACTGACATTACCGGGCTTGAAAGCCTGTAATTCGAGGTCACAGGCTTTAATATAAGCCGCGCTTAATTGTGCGGGAGTAATCATTATCAGCTATTTATCGCTTTGCCCAATTTTGTTTGCATTAACGTCTTCTGCCTTGATTGCCTTGGTGCTCTCTTCTTTCGCCATTGTTACCTTGGTGCTGTCCTTGATTTCCTCTAAACTCCTCTCTGCGCTCTCCTTGACGCTTTTTAAACTCTTCCCTGCGTTCTCCTTGACGTTCTTTAAATTCCTCTCTGCGCTCTCCTTGGCGCTCCTTAAACTCTTCTCTACGCTCTCCTTGATGATCCCTTCTTTCTCCGCCGTTATTTTGCCACTGTTGACCGCCTCTTTCTCCTTCTTCGGCATAAACCACAGTTGAAGCAATACCTGAAAATAAAATTGCACCTAAAACTAAAGTAAAAGTGTTTTTGTGTAGTTTTTTCATCATATTTTCCTTAAGCTATCAAAGTAAAAAATCTATCGTAATTAAATTATAGAGCAGACGAATAAATACTTATGTTAAATCTGTTTGGCTTTTACATAATCGCAAGGTAGGAAGCTAAACCGAATGCAAATCGCCTCGCTGAATTGTTTTCTGTATTTCAAGCAACTCACAGAAATTATTATCAAATTGAGGGGATTTGCAATAACGATTACCGATTTTTTGGTACAAGAAAAATACTGAAAACGGTGACGGATACGGCAATCCTTTCAAATGCAAATCAAGTATAGCTTCATTTAATGTCATAAACACAACCTTGATTAATGTTATTAATAAATTAACTGAAATTGCTAATACCTGTTTAAGCAGAGAACATGCCAAAAAAGGAAAAATAACATATATAGTTGTATTAATTAGTATTTTTAACAGAAGGTTTGCAGGAAAAAGTATCGAGTATAAAATTTTAATGTGGATATAAACCGTTTTTTCTGGTTGTTTTAAACCGCAGTTTCTTTATGCTGAGGTGAAGTTATCAGTGAAGAATGTATCCAGAATAGTTGAAATCTTATCTCAGATAACGGCCAATTAAATCAGCAGCCAAATAATCAGCAACCGTAATGTCGCAAACGCTTTCCAGACCTTTCCAGGCCGGAATACTGTTGACTTCAATAATGCTGTAATTGCCATCGCTATCTTTAATAATATCCACGCCGGCATAATCCATTTTCAATGTCTCGGTTGCCTTAATCGCCAATTGTGCAAGCTCGTCATCCACTGCAATTGCCTCGCAAGTTGCACCGCGAGCAACATTATTCAGCCACGATTTGCCGCCGTGCCTGCGCATTGCAGCAATCACTTTGCCGTTTACCACGAACACGCGCTTGTCTGCATAAGCATCGCCAGCACATTTTACAAAACGTTGCAGATAATAAATCCCATGACTGGAAGTAAGCCAAAACAGATCGGTCATTTTTTCAATCCGGCGAATTCCTTCGCCTTGCGAGCCGAATAACGGTTTGCTGATAAGTTTATGCCCTTGCCGCAATTGCGCTTCAGCAATTTCCAAGGCTTTTTCCCGATTGCGCAGTACCCAGGTTGCAGGTGTTGGCAATCCGGCATTTTTCAGCAAAAAACTGGTCATGCCTTTATCCACGCTGCGTTCTATCGCATGACCATCGTTATAAACCGGGATATTCAGCAGTTTTAAAGCGTGCAGAATATCCAGATAAAACACCACTTCTTCCAGTGAACCACCCGGCACACCGCGCACAAACACCGCATCAGGGAGTGAGTTTTCAAGCTCAGGAATCCGAATGTTCAGACCTGATTCTTCAAGTTGGATTTTTGATTCGGTTAATGAAACATAATGGCTTTCGTAACCTTGATTGGAAAAGGCAAGCTTTAATTGTTTGCCGTGCCAACCGGGGTCATCAGTAAAAATGGCTATTTTTCCCACAGAGAATTTTATCGTTAAAGAGTGTGTTGATTGTGAAGTAGGTGTGGCAGGGCAGATTGCTGGCTAAATCAGTCATGCTGGGCGAAATAACGTGTCAAAAACTCATCCAGTCCCAATTTATCACTGGCCTCCAGTTCTTGCTGCTCCTGCACCGAAACCGCCGCCATCTTCTGAAAAGCCTGAGTTTTTGCCGCATTCAAATTCCGATCTTTAAAATAATCGGCATGTTCAACTGAAGCGGTTGCGCCAAAATCACCAAAGCATTGCTTGGTTTCTGACATTTTCGCCAAAATTTGTGCTGATGGCGTTAAAGCTGAATTTTCAACTAACCGTTGTTGCTGCTCCAACGCCCGTTTGTAAGGCTTGTCAGGATTATCCGCATCCAGAATTTCGCAAATCGGCAGAATCGATTCCATAATTTCCATTGCCCAATCCTGCAAAGGAATAGACTGGCCATTTTGATTTAATGCCACGCCGGGTTTTCTGCCAAAATTGGCTACAGTCAGTTGATTGCTATTGTTAATCTGCTGTTCGTTTTCGCCTTGCAGCGGGCTGTCTTTTAACAGGCAGCTTAATAAAAACGCTTCGACAAAACGACAGGTGTTTTCAGCAATGCCCAGCGGGTTGAAAATATCCAAATCTAAAGAGCGAATTTCCACATAACACACACCGCGTCGTTTCAGGGCCAGAGTCGGTTTTTCCCCGGACTGGATAATTTGTTTTGGACGCACCGTGCTGTAAAACTCGTTCTCAATCTGCAAAATATTGCTGTTCAGCTGTTGGTATGCGCCGCCCACTTTCACGCCGATTTTTTCATAATCAGGGTAGGGAGTATTAATCGCCGCGCTTAAACTTTCCACGTATCCGTTTAACGAGTTGTAGTCTATTTTCAAATTTGCCTGATTTTTGCTTTTATAGCCAATATCGCTCATCCGTAACGAAGTCGCATAAGGATGATATAACGAACAGTCATCAAATTCTTCAAACTGACTGATTAATTGTGGCCTGCTTTTGAAAAACTGTTTGCAAATCGCCGGCGAGGCACCAAATAAATACAGAATCAGCCAGCCTTTGCGCTGAAAATTGCGAATCATGCCGAAATAGCTGTCAGCAATAAACTCATCCAGACTAAAGCTGCTTTTGGCGTGCTGATGCAAAATCGGCCACAGCTCCAGCGGCACCGAATAGTTGAAATGTACGCCGGCAATCGATTGCATGGTACGGCCGTAACGATGCCACAAGCCGCGCCGGTAAATATGTTTCATTTGCCCGATATTGGAGCTGCCATATTCAGCAATCCGAATGCTTTCATCGCCATCAATTCCGCACGGCATACTGCTGGCCAGTAATATTTCATCATCCAGATTTTGGTACACAAACTGGTGAATGTCCTGCATAAACGCCAGAGTATCTTTAATATCAGGGAACGGCGGAGTAATAAACTCCAGCAAGGCTTCAGAATAATCGGTCGTGATGTGCGGATGGGTGAGAGCGGAACCTAATGCTTTCGGATGGTCAGCTTGCGAAATTTGTCCTTTTCTGGAAATGCGCAAGCTCTCTTTTTCGATACCTTTTAAGCCGTTGCCAAGCAGGTGATATTGGTTGTGGTCAAGCAAATAACGCAGGCGCGGCAAATCAGTAGTTAACGTATTCATCAGATGGATTACATCCCTTTAGTCTTCGTAGTGTTGCGCTATTATAATGGCTTAACGATGATTGCAAAAATATTCTCACCGCTTGACAGGATTAGTTCGTGATTCAAAAAATGCTGGAAACCTTAAAAACCGTGTTTGGCTATGACCATTTCAGACCGCCACAACAGCAGGTGATTGAACAGGTTTTAAACGGGCGTGACGTATTGTTGCTGATGCCAACCGGCGGTGGAAAATCGCTGTGCTATCAAATTCCTGCGCTTATGCGTTCCGGTGTCGGCGTGGTGATTTCACCGCTGATTGCGCTAATGCAGGATCAGGTTCAGGCTTTGCAGCAATTGGGGGTAAAGGCGGCATTTCTGAACTCTTCCCTTTCGCTGCAACAAGTCGCACAGGTAGAACAGCAACTGCTAAATCAACAGCTGGATTTGCTTTATATCGCCCCGGAACGTTTGACTAATCCCCGTATGCTGGCATTATTGGAACGCTTGCAGATTGCCTTGTTTGCCATAGATGAAGCACATTGTGTTTCACAATGGGGGCATGATTTTCGGGTGGATTATTTACAACTTTCGATACTGCATCAGCGTTTTCCCACCGTTCCCCGGATTGCTTTAACCGCTACCGCCGATGAACGCACCCGTGCCGAAATTATTTACCGTTTAGGCTTGGAACAGGCGGCGGTTTTCGTCAGTGGCTTTGATCGCCCCAATATTCGTTACCGGATTGTGCAGAAACAAAATCCCAAACAGCAATTATTGCATTTTCTGTTGAGCGAACATCAAGGCGATGCCGGAATTGTCTATTGCTTGTCACGCAAAAAGGTTGAGCAAATCGCCGTGTGGCTACGCAGCAAAGGCATTAATGCTTATCCGTATCATGCCGGACTGGATAATCAAACCCGACAGCAGCATCAAAACTTTTTTCTGATGCAGGAAGGCGTGGTGATTGTTGCCACCATTGCCTTTGGCATGGGCATTGATAAACCGAATGTGCGATTTGTGGCGCATCTGGATTTGCCGAAAAGCATCGAAGGTTATTATCAGGAAACGGGCAGGGCAGGGCGGGATGGTTTGCCTGCAAATGCCTGGATGACTTACGGCTTGCGCGATGTGGTGATGTTGCGAAAAATGCTGCAAGCGTCCACAGCTGATGAAGCGCATAAACGACTGGAACTGGAAAAGTTGAATGCGATATTGGCATTGTGTGAAACGGTAAGTTGCAGGCGGCAACGGTTGCTGTCTTATTTTGGCGATTGCTTAAATCAGTCTTGCGGGAATTGTGATAATTGCCTTGATCCGGTGGAAACCTGGGATGCAACGTTACCCGCGCAACAGGCCTTGTCCTGTATTTATCGCACCGGGCAACGATTTGGGGCGTTGTATCTGATTGATGTACTGCTGGGGAAAAATCTGGAGCGGATTAAAAGTTTTCAGCATGACAAAGTTTCTACCTTTGGAATCGGTAAAGCGTTGGATGAACAACAATGGCATTCTGTGTTCAGGCAGTTGGTTTCTGCGGGTTTTATCGCAGTTGAGGAAGATGAGTATGGTGCTTTGAAACTTACCGAGCAATGCCGTCCGATTTTGCGTGGCGAACAGCGATTGATGCTGCGCAAAGACAAAGCCAGCGACTTTGCTCCGCGCACGGCCCAGGAAAAAAATCAGCATCGCAACGCCTTATTGTGGAATGCACTACAGGCGAAACGTCTGGAAATTGCCAGTGCACAAAATGTACCGCCCTACGCTATTTTTGACGATGCAGTATTAGTTGCAATGATGGAAAAAAAGCCGCGTAGCCATGCACAATTACTGACGATTTCCGGTGTGACAGAGCATAAACTGGCTTTATACGGTGATGCCTTTATTGCAGTGGTTTACTATTTTCTGCAAATGCAGAAAAGCTCTTTGTCTGAAACGGTTGCAGAAACCGTTAATCTGTTGCGTAGCGGCTATAACCCCGAACAGATTGCAGCGCAGCGCGGGTTAAAGCTAGATACCATTTACAGCCATTTAGCCGAGGCGATTGCCGCTGATTTGGTTGAGTTGAATGCTGCACTAACCCTATCGCAGGCTGAGATTAATCAAATTCAGGATGTGATTTTAGCTTTGCCGGAAGAGCAAAAAACTGCCTTGAAACCGGTGTTTGATAGTTTCGGCGGTATCTACAGTTACGGCGTGTTACGGTGCGTAAAGGCGCAATTGCAGTAAGCAACAAAACCTTCGCTAAAATCGGCCAACCGCTGACAACAGGCTGTCAATTTGCTTGAACACCTCGCTAAACATCTGTTTGGTCAGGCGCTTGGTTTGAATGTTATAGCGACTGGTATGATAGGAATCAACCAGATAGCGGCCATCCGGCAAGCAATGGCTAAGGTTATGGCCGAATTTCGCACTGCTTAATTTCATTCCGCAAGCCTTTAATACCGCTTGATGGGCAATATTTCCCAGCGCCAGAACCACCGCTTTTTCCGGCAGCGTTTTTAATTCTGCCGCTAAAAAATGATTACACTGATTAATTTCATCGCCGGTCGGTTTATTTTCCGGCGGTAAACATTTCACCGCATTACTAATCCGGGCGTTTTTTAAAACTAATCCATCATCTATTGCTAACGCATCCGGCTGATTGCTGTAGCCAAACTCATACAACGTTTCATACAGCAACAATCCGGCATAATCGCCGGTAAAAGGCCGTCCGGTCGCATTCGCGCCGTGCATTCCCGGTGCTAATCCAACAATTAAAAGCCGGGCGTTTTCATCACCAAAAGGCGCAACCGGCAGCGCGTGATAATCAGGATATTTTTGTTTAACTTGTGCTAAAAAACTGCTTAAACGCGGGCAGTCGGTGCAATTTTGGTTAAAGATTTGTGTTGATAACATAAGCGGCTTTACCGAAGCGTAAAATATTTTTACAGCCCCGATTGAATTATTATAGGATGATTTTTTTGGTCACTTTTCAATCATAACACAAGCAGATGACGTACTTACAGACACAAGAAGACGCAGTTTATATGGCGCGGGCCTTGAATCTTGCGAAAAAGGGTCTTTACACCACTTCACCAAATCCGCGTGTGGGCTGTGTGTTGGTGAAAAATGACCAGATTATCGCCGAAGGCTGGCATGTCCGTGCCGGGCAAGGTCATGCTGAAGTGGAAGCCTTAAAACAAACTTCTGCTGCTGAAGGCGCAACCGCTTATGTGACGCTGGAGCCCTGTAGTCATTACGGTAGAACCCCGCCTTGTTGTGATGCACTGATTAAGGCTGGAATTAAAAAAGTTGTGGTTGCGATGCAGGATCCAAATCCGTTGGTAGCCGGGAACGGCTTGAAAAAACTGCAAGCGGCGGGTATCGAAGTGCTGTGCGGTATACTTGAAAATGACGCCAAAGCCTTGAATCGCGGTTTTATCAAGCGAATGCTAAGCGGAAAACCGTTTGTCCGCAGTAAATTGGCAATGAGTCTGGACGGACGCACCGCGATGGCAAACGGCGAAAGCAAATGGATAACCTCAGTCCAATCGCGCCAGGATGTGCAATATTTACGCGCTGAAAGTTGTGCGATTCTCACCGGCATTAATACCGTGTTAGCTGATGATCCGTCCCTGAATGTGCGTTTGACTGATACCGAAGTTTTGCAACCGGTGCGGGTGATTTTGGATAGCCAGTTAAAAATGCCGGTTAGCGCAAGAATGGCCGGTTTGGCAGGCTATACATGGATATTAACCTGTAGTCAAAATCAGCAAAAAACACAGGATTTAGAGCAGGCCGGTTTTAAAGTTTTTCAGCTGCCAAAGAAAAATAACCGTGTTGATTTGACGGCAGTATTTGATTTTTTAGGGCGGCAGCAAATTAATGAAGTGCTGATTGAAGCGGGCGCGATTTTAAACGGGGCGCTATTGGAAGCCGATTTAGTGGATGAGTGGATTATTTATATGGCGACTTGTGTGTTAGGTGATAGCGGGCGCGGGCTGTTTAGCTTGCCGTCTGTGCAAAACATGGCAGATAAAAAAGTTTTGCAACTCAAAAATGTTCGGCAGGTGGGCGCGGATTTAAAACTGACTTTATCGCGTGCTTAAACCAGAAAATCGCCTTAGAATGAAAGTAAAATAGCTTTCTGAACCTGGTCTTAGCCAATTACCCTGAAAATGAGGTAAAAAATCATGCCGCAAAAAATTTATTGGCTTGATCAACACGATATTATCCGCAAAGTAGATGATTATTGGGATAATACTCTGGAAGACCCGACTGCCAAGCGCGTAAGAAAAAGTGAGATTCTTGGCAAACCGCTGTTTGAGTTTATTTGTGATGACATAACCCGGATGTTTATCAGAACCCTGTTGCAGTCGGCACGATTATTGATGCAACCTTTGTGTCGGCCTTATCGCTGTGACAGCCCGACTGAAAAACGCTATCTGCAAATGACCATTGCCCTGGAAAGCGATGGCTTGCTGAGTGTGGCGCATGAACTGATAAAAACCGAACCTCTTTTCAAGCCGGTATTTTTTCAAACTGTCAGCTCTTCAATGGCAAACTCTCAGGGCGGTTCGCATATCCGCTGTAGCATTTGTAATCGGGTGCGGTTATCAAGGCATATTAGCTGGCAGGAAGTTGACAGCCTGGCGGTAATTGCTGAAGCTAAACATCCAATCTCGGTGATTTATGGGGTGTGTAGTGACTGTATGAGTTCCTTGAAAAGCAAAACTGAAAAACTCGCTGCTTTTTAATCTCTTCGGATTTAAGCAGTTAAGTTATAAAACAATCCGCAACCCCGAAAAGCTCAAGTTAAGTTGAGCTTTTCAGCATCACCCTGTTTAATCCCACATATGCCGAATTCGTGATTCCGCCTGTTCCCTTAAGTTGCGGTTCATTTCAAACTCGTTTTTTGACGCATCAATCACAATTAAGGTATCGCTGGGATCAATGTTATCCCGTATCACTTCCACCGCTGTTTCTGCACTTTTATTTGAACTGATGTACCAAAAACCCTCTTGCACCTGGGTGTAGCCTCCCAGACTGGCAATTGCTCTGGTGAGCGATGTAAGGTCTCGATCAGCAACGCTGGGGCGGTAAGAAACAAATAGGTTATGTGCCATGACGAACTCCGTAAGTGTTTTGTTGATATGATAGGGAAAGCTTATCAGGGCTAGATTATATATCCGTGACATAATTGCAGGGTAGCAATTAAACTGTGTTCAAGATGCAATTTTATAAATAGAGCCACCATAATGCTAAAAAAACTTCTGCTGTTAATTTTACTGCTATCACCTGCATTTTTTCCCACAGCCCAGGCCACAGGCAGTGACCCGAGAGCCAGCAAAATTCTGGCGGAAATCGATGACTTATGGCGCGGCCAGTCTTCTTACGCCATCACCCGAATGACAGTGAAAACCGAGCATTACACCCGCACCATGAAAATGGAAGGCTGGTCGAAAGGCAAGGAAAAAACCGTGTTTCGGGTGCTGGAGCCGTTACGGGAAAAAGGTTCAATCACCTTGAAATCGGATAACAATATTTATACCTATTTGCCCAAAACCGACCGCACCATCAAATTAACCAGCGGCATGATGATGGGCTCATGGATGGGCAGTCATTTGACCAATGACGATCTGGTGAAAGAATCACGGTTGGAAGAGGATTACACCGCCAGCATCAGTTTTGAAGGCGAGCGCAAAGGACAAAAAGTCATTGAATTTACCCTGATTCCCAAACCGGATGCAGCAGTAGTGTGGGGAAAACTGGTGCTGACCATTTCAACCAATGGTTATCTGCCAATCGATGAGTTTTATTACGACGAAGACATGAAGCTGGCCCGAACCATGGTTTTTACTGAGATTAAAAAACTGGGCGGTCGTGACAGACCCACAGTATTTCGGGTAATCCCGGCTGACAAACCGACTGAATACACCGAGTTTGTTTATGAAACCCTGGATTTAAATATCGAGGTCGATGACAAAATGTTTACCCTTGCCACTTTGAAACAACGCTGACCATGAATGTTTTAACCCTTGCCAGCCGCAATGTTTACCGCTCCTGGCGACGCTCACTGGTCACAACATTGGCAATGGCGTTTGCCTGCGCCATTATGATTTTATTTGCGACATTAATGCAGGGCATGATGTATGGCAGTGAGCGCAATGTGGTGGCGATGAATACCGGCGATATTCAGATTCACCGCCTGGGTTTTCGTGATGACCCGGATATTTATTTGCAGATTCCAGCCACAACCCAATTATTGACGGCACTGCGCAATGCCGGTTTTTACGCCACAGACCGGATTTATAGCTATGGTTTGATGGCCAGTAATAATGCTTCTTCCGGTGTGCAGTTGCGCGGTATTGATATTTATTATGAAAAAACCGTTACCCAGGTTCATCAACATTTGCTGGAAGGCCGGTGGCTTGTCGCCGGTGATAAACGCGGGGTGATTATCGGCAAAAAACTGGCGCGATCTTTAAATGTCGGCATTGGTGGCGAACTGGTGTTTATCGGTCAAACCGCCGACGGTTTCACCGCCAATGACGTGTTTATCGTGCGCGGAATTTTGAAATCGGTTTCTGCCAGCATTGATACCAGCGGGATTTTTATTGCGAAACAGACTTTACAGGAGTTAATTAGCTTGCCGGACGGAGCGCATGAAATCGCACTGATGCGCAAAGATCAAAAAGCGGATTTAACCCTGGCCACAATTGCTGTTCAAAACATTGTCACTCAGCTGACAGCTGAGCTTGCGGCAACAGTGGAAGTTATGAACTGGCACAAATTGATGCCGGTTATCAGCCGGTTTATGGAAATTGCTGATGTGCAGTTGCTGGTGATGCTGTCGTTTACTTATGTTGCCGTGGCCTCAGTGATTTTCAACGCCATGCTGATGAGTGTGTTTGAACGGATTCACGAATTTGGGATTATGAAAGCTCTCGGCGTAAGTCCCTGGTTTATTTCCTCACTGGTTTATGCCGAAACCTTGGTGCAGACGGTATTGGCGAGTATTTTGGGATTGTGTTCCGGGGCCGGATTATCGTTTTATCTGCAACAGCATGGTATTGACATGACGGCGATTAGCAGCGGGTTTTCGTTTGCCGGTGTGGCATTGGACCCGATCTGGTATGCGCATGTAACGGCGAAGAGTTTGTGGCTGCCGGTGGTGTTTTTGTTTGTGGTGGCCGCGATTGCAGTGATTTATCCAGCTGCGAAAGTTGCCTTGCTCAGGCCTCTGGACGCAATCAGGCAGCAATAAAGAATGTTTCCAGCACTGGCTAAATAAAAGTTGCCCCGCCGGTGAAAACCAGGCCTACCGCCTGCACAGACTGGATCGGCAAAGGCTGGTTTATCTGTTTCATAGCCTTATTACGCAAGCGTGAAAGCAATACTTCCACACTATGATAATTGCGCCAGGATTGTTCGTGTTCCCACACAAAACCAATAATTTCATCCTTACTAAAAGAATGCCCGGGAAATGTCATTAAACCGGCTACCAGCTTATATTCATTAGTCGTTAAACTGATGTTATCGCCATTAGGGGCAGACAAAGCTCTGTTCACAGTATCCAGCTGCCAAACCACGCTGCCTTGCTGATTAACAATATGCTGTTGCCACAATTCAGCGATGCAAATGAGTAGCTTTTCAAAATTTACAGGTTTAACAAAATAAGCTTTTGCCCCAGCCGCTAAAGCGGCATTTTTATCTTCAGCGGCACCGCGAGCCGAAACAATAATAAACAAATAAGAATTGGTTTGTTGCAAGTGTTTCAACACTGATATGCCATCTTCACCCGGCAGGCCTAAATCCAGCAGTACAACATCAGCTTGATGCACCGCCAATTGCCGAAAAAAAGCTTCAGCACTGTTTGCTCCCCAGGCTTTGTAATTCCAGCCTTGCAGCAAGTCGATTATATTTTCACGCAGGTCATCTTCATCTTCGACAACGGCAACAATCGGTGGTTGTGGAAAGTTTTGCATATTTTTTAGCTAAACCAATCTTAGGTTACTTATCTGGCTGGTGTTGTGATTTTACTTATTTCAGGTATTTTTAAAAAGCCAATTCCAACCAGATTTTTCTATCACAGCATTAACGAGCATTGCTTGCTTCTATTGTTACAGCATTGAATACATCAGCCTCGCCCTGACCTAAGGGCTTGAGTGATAATAATGCAACCAGAAAAATCGAAACCAGCAAAATTGCATACTCAACCACTGAAATCCCGTTTTGTGATTTGAGATGTTTAAAGCTCATTATTTTAACTCCTGACGAATTTGTGAATATGTTCGACATAATATTAAAAGCTTCTGTAAAGACCGGTTGAACCAAAAGCGCTTCTTCATCAAAGCCTTTTGGTCAACCGCGTAT
>CAIQWF010000159.1 GCA_903875455.1 uncultured Pseudomonadota bacterium | reverse complement strand
GGTGTTTCCAGTTTGAGTTTGGAACGGTCGTTATAACCTTTTTCCCGTAGCACTGGGTCAATCAGATAATAGCGGGTTTCTTCTTCGTTGTAGCTCATGGGATTGCCATATTTTTAGCTTTGTCGGTTATTTTTCTTGGCTTCAAACAAGGTCGCACAGTCAGAGATTTGAATTTTAAACTGAATTTGAACTCTTACATGGATTATTGTTAGATTTTCCTAATTTCTGCACTTGCGACAACTAAAATATTTTCCTGCCATGTAAACAACGCCTACCCGCTTCTGACACACAGGACACAGCAGCCACGCCCGTTGTTTACCATAATGGCAATCGGTATAGCTAAACTTGATTAACTGCTGCACATTTTCAAGTTCTGCCTGTGCAAACGCTCGATAGCAGTAATTAAACTGAATGCCATCGGCTCTAACATAATAGCCCACTGAACCATTGGCAACGCCCCAGGTTGTGGGCTGGTCAATGGCGGAACGGATGCAAGCCGTTTTGGTTAATGACGCTCTGATGATGGCGGTTTGGAAACGCAAACCGGCGCAGGGGCTGATTTGGCATACCGACCGCAGCAGCCAATATGCCAGCGACAGTCACAGACGGTTACTGGCGCAGCACGGCATCCTGCAAAGCATGAGCTGCAAGGGGGATTGCTGGGACAATGCGGTGGCGGAAAGCTTTTTCCACAGCCTAAAAACCGAGCTGGTTCATCATGAAACGTATCCGACTCGCGCAGCGGCTAAAAGGTTGGGTCATAATGCTATTTTAGACTCTGCTTGTTGTTCCAGAAAGTTTGCTTTATTTGGTCGATTTGTGCAACAAAGCCAATAAAAACCTGAATTAACCAAAAATCTTGATCAGCTCTGTAATCGCCTGCATTAAAAAATCAATTTCTTCTTTCGTGTTATACATTGCAAACGAAGCCCGCGCTGTTGCCGGAACCTTGAAAAAATCCATCACCGGCATCGCGCAATGATGTCCGGCACGAATCGCAATCCCTTGACTATCCAACATCGTGCCAATATCGTGCGGATGAATATGATCCAGCGTGAACGACAAAATCCCGCCTTTTTCCGCCGCTTGCCCTATGATATTCAAGCCCTTAATCTGCATGGCTTTTTCAGTCGCATAAACCAGCAACTCATGCTCATGTGCAGCAATCGCCTCAATCCCAATCGCATTAATATAGTCAATCGCTGCCCCTAACCCGATTGTGTCAGCAATGCTTGGCGTTCCGGCTTCAAACTTAGATGGCAATCCGGCGTAAGTGCTTTTCTCAAAGGTCACGGTGCGAATCATATCACCGCCGCCATGATACGGCGGCATCGCTTCCAATAGTGCCTGCTTGCCGTATAACACGCCAATTCCTGACGGCGCATAGAGTTTATGGCCGGAAAACACATAAAAATCGCAATTCAAATCCTGCACATCCACTTTCAGATGCGGAATGGCCTGCGCTCCGTCCAATAACACTGGAATGTTTTTAGCATGAGCGGCGGCAATCATTTTTTTTACCGGATTCACCGTGCCGAGTGCATTCGACATCTGCGTAACTGCAACCAGTTTGGTTTTTTCGCTCAGTAATTTTTCAAATTCGGGATAAATCAATTCGCCGTTTAAATCCATCGGTACAACTTTCAACACCGCGCCATTTTGCTGACACAACATTTGCCAAGGCACAATATTGGCGTGATGTTCCATTGCGGTGATTAAAATTTCGTCACCGGCTTTAATATTGGCTCTACCATAAGTTTGCGCGACCAAATTAATTGCTTCCGTTGCCCCGCGCACAAACACAATTTCCTTGTCGCTGGCAGCGTTAATGAAATGCTGCACTTTTTCCCGCGCCTGTTCGTATTTATCGCTGGCACGTTGGCTTAAGGTATGTACACCGCGATGCACATTGGCATAATCCTGTCGATAAAAATTACTGAGGCAATCAATCACCTGATTCGGCTTTTGACAACTGGCGGCATTATCAAAATAGATTAACGGTTTATTGCGGATTTTTTGCTCTAAAATCGGAAAATCGGCGCGGATTTTTTCAACAGGAAAATTTGACATGATTAGTTTTGGAAAATTCGGAAATAAAGTTTATAGTTTTGAAAATTTAAGTTTAACGATTTTTTTACCGCCATGATTACAGCAACCAGTGCAGTACGCAAACATTTAACCGATGTCCAGGAATGGCAGCGGCTGGGGGAGGCCAATATTTTTGCTCCCACTGCCCGCATCGAACTCATTGAAGGAGAAATTTTAGATATGGCACCCATAGGCTTTTATCATGCGGGACATTTAAAACGACTTAACAAATTATTTACTCGTTTAGTCGGCGACCAAGCAATTATTGGGATACAAGACCCATTACAACTGAGTAATTTATCCGAACCTGAACCGGATTTCATGCTGCTGCGTCCTGAGCCTGATTTTTATACCAGCCGCCACCCTAACGCCGAAGACGTTTTGTTATTAATCGAAGTTGCCGATAGTTCTCTGGATTATGACCAAAACGAAAAGCTACGGCTCTACGCGCGTTACAATATCGGCGAATATTGGCTGCTGAATTTAAACGATTATTGTCTGGAAGTTTATCGCCAGCCTTATAAAGATTTATATCAGCAAAAAATGACGTTACACCGAGGCGACAATATTACCTTGTCACAATTAACCAATATTACTATTAATCTCAGCGATATTTTGTCGGCCTAATCAATCGGCAATATTTTCAACAATTGTTTTTGCAATAACTCTTTGATTGAAAAATGATTAAGGTTTTTCTGTCTCAAACAAAATAGCCTGCATCGGATAACACATTGGATTTTCACCAAATTCTTTTTTTAATGCCTCGGCCAATTCTGTAACAATGTCTTCAGGGTCAACACCACCGCGATCTTTTATTTCAAAAATAAGCGGGGTATAAACCAGAGCGCGGGCAAAAGCTTCGACATCTAAAATAGGATATTCATGGCGTTGTACGGAAATCACAATCGGATTAAAGCCCGTTGCGATTAGCTTTTCTTTGATGGGGTCTATCTGGTGGCAGGACACCGGGTCAAGCAGAAAACGCGGTGTATCTGATGGGAAAAACTGTTTTAAAACCTCAAAACTCAAACCGGCAAACGGATTGTAATGTTCAGAATCCCAAACCCGAAATAAGTAGCGTCCTTTGGGTTTCAAGGTACGATAGACCTCTCTAAATCCCTGTTCTAAATCAAAAAACATCACTCCGAACTGGCAAACCACCGCATCGAAGCTTTCATCGTCGAATGGTAATGCCGTCGCATCAGCATTTTGAAAAGTCACTTGCTCGTCAGGCAGAAATTTTGTCCGCGCCACATCCATCATCGAATCGCTGATGTCAATGGCGGTCAATCGCGCCTGTTTCGCCAGCAAATTCCGCAAATGCCGCGTCACAATGCCTGTACCGGCGGCAATTTCCAGCACATTCATCGGCGATTGTTCCGCCACCCGTTTTGCCGTATCCGCGCCATAATGCTCAAACAAAACCGGCCCCAAATCACGGTCGTAGGGAATCACCACATCATCAACATAACCAGCCATAATAATCTCCTCTTTAATGCCAATTACAATTCAATCGGCAGCCGAATTAACAATTGCTGCTGCAATAATTGTTTTAACGGCTCAAACTCCACTTTCTCCACCATTTCATTCGCAAAAGCAAAAGTTAAAACATGCTTTGCCGTTTCTTCATCAATTCCGCGCGATTGCAAATAAAAAATGGATTTTTCTTCCAATTGTCCTACTGTCATGCCGTGCGAGCATTTCACATCATCGGCATAAATTTCCAACTGCGGTTTGGTATCAATTTCTGCATCTGCCGATAATAATAAATTGCGGTTATTCATTTGCGAATCAGTTTTTTGCGCATTTTCCGCCACAATTACCCGTCCTTGAAACACGCCCCGCGCCCTATTATTTAAAATGCCTTTATAAAATTCACGGCTAATGCCATTTGGCTGATTGTGATTAATGCGGGTGTGATTATCCAAATGCTGGCGGTTTTGCCCTAAATATAAACCGTTTAATTCGCATTCTGAATCGTTGTCTAAATCGCAGTGAATTTCAGAACGGGCTAATAATCCACCTAAGGCAAAATTATGATGGGTGAATTTTGAAGTTTCGGCTTGTTGAATATAGACACCGCCAAAATGAAAGGCTTTTTCGGATTCGTTTTGTAATTTATAAAGGGTTAATTCGGCATTATTTTCAATAGCGCATTCTAATACTGAATTCGATAAATAACTTTGATTATCGCGATTAATAAAGGTTTCAATAATCGTAGCTTGGGCATTTTCTTCTAAAACCACCGTATGATAGGTATTTACCATTGCTTCTTGCGTGGTTAAATGAATAATTTGCAAGGGTTTATCCAAAACTTCACTTTTTTCTAAATTCAGATATAAGCCATTATTGGAATGAAAAAAGTTTAAAACTAAAAAGCCATTTTTTTCATTGGCAAGAACAGACTCGAAATCATCATCGTCTTCCGATTCTGATTCCAAAGACAGAGCGCAAATATCAACAGCTTTGGGCAAATAAGAAGCCTGTTCATTAAAAAAACCATTCACCAAAACAAAGTGATAACAGTTTTCAAGTTTCCATTGCGCTAATGCCTCAAGATTAATTTCTGATTCATTTGTCGCTAAAGGAAAATTCTTTTTTGCCAAAGCTGAAACATTGGTGTATCGCCATTCTTCTTCACGCGCGGAATTGGATGCAAACGCATTAAATTTTTCTAAGGCTTGCGATTTTAAAACAGTTAAATGATCGCTGGTCATGATTAAACTCCCTGCTCCAACCAGCTATAGCCTTTTTCTTCCAATTCCAAAGCCAATTCCGCGCCGCCGGATTTCACAATTTTGCCGTCCGCCAAGACATGCACGAAATCCGGTTTAATATAATCCAGCAGGCGTTGATAATGAGTAATCATTACAAAAGCGCGATTTTCAGCACGCAAAGAATTCACGCCTTCGGCAACAATTTTTAACGCATCAATATCCAAACCGGAATCGGTTTCATCCAGAATACACAGTTGCGGTTCAAGCATTGCCATTTG
The DNA here is from genome assembly GCA_903875455.1 of uncultured Pseudomonadota bacterium. Lineage (GTDB taxonomy): Bacteria > Pseudomonadota > Gammaproteobacteria > Methylococcales > Methylomonadaceae > CAIQWF01. The sequence goes on along the minus strand of CAIQWF010000159.1, from coordinate 2,695 downwards.
CAAAATTTCGTTGCGTTTCTTTTCGCCACCGGAAAAGCCTTCATTCACCGCGCGATAGAGGAATTTCTCGTCCATATCTAATGCTTTGACTTTGGCTTTCACCATCGTTAAAAAGTCCATTGCATCGACTTCCGAAAGTCCACGATGTTTGCGAATTGCATTTAACGCCGCTTTTAATAAATAAATATTGCTGACACCGGGAATTTCCACCGGATATTGAAAGGCTAAAAATACGCCTTCACGAGCGCGGATTTCGGCAGGCATGTCCAATAAATTTTTGTCGTTATAACTGACTGAGCCATCGGTAACGTCATAACCTGCTTTGCCGGATAAGACGTGGGATAAGGTACTTTTACCCGCGCCGTTTGGCCCCATAATGGCGTGAATTTCACCGGCTTTGACTTCTAAATTTAAGCCTTTCAGGATGTGTTTGTTTTCGACGTTGACGCTGAGGTTTTGAATAGAAAGCATAATGTTAAATTGTTTTAATTAAAACAGAAGAATTTGGGTTAGTTTTTTAAAGTTGTGGCAATATTTTTGATGCCTTCGCAAATGGTTTGCAGCGGTAAATGGCTTAAATTTTTAACCGCAAAAGGGTTTTGTAATTCCAGGCCAATTCTATCTAATGACAATAACGGATAGGCGACTAAAATCGTAATTGGCATGGTCATTAATCCAGCTTCATGAATCATGGAAAATGGCAATAAAGTTAAATAGATTAAAATAAATCGCCTAATTTTTATTGCATAAACTAAAGGAATCGGCGTTTTTAAAATCCTTTCACATGCTCCGACATAATCAATTAACAGGCTACGTTGCGCTTCAAATTCGGTAAATATCCAGTGATTAAGGATCTGTTTAAAACGCGCAGTTTCTAATAAAGTGGCAATTTTATTTGCTGCGAATATTGGAATATGCTGGGCTTGTTGTAATTGCGCTATTTCTTCGGGCGTTAATAAGTCGGTTAACTCATCAAAGTTTTTTTGCAAACGCAGCGACTCTTTTGTCGCAAAGGAAAATGCCACAATCCATTTTTTCATGTCTTGCTGCCAATCAGGATGACCCGATCCATAACTGGTTGTCATAATCAATAAATTGCGGCTTTGGTTGTTAATTCCGCCCCATAATTTGCGGGCTTCCCACCAGCGGTCATAACCGGCGTTGGTTCTGAATACCAACAGCAAACCTAATACTGCGCCAGTGTATTCAAATGGTGTAACAGCAAAGTGAGGCAGTTTATAGTAATGGGCATCAATCCAGGCCAGCGTAAACGCATAAAGACCTGTGACCAATACACTCACTAAAATGCGTGGTGTAACCGAACCCTGCCAGCTAAGTGCGCCGCGAAAAAAATTATTCGGTTCTTCTTGGTTGGTATGTTTATGAAGTGTTTGCATTTTTTAACACCTTTCAAATACTCAGTCAGATAATTGCGGATTTTTGCAAACTTTTTGACAATTAATCATTATTCATTCGGCAAATACTTCGGCTAAATCAATTTTTAAATCGGGAAATAAACAGGGTGAAATAAAACCGTCTTGCGCATAAATTTGATGTAATTGATAACGCTGCGTTTCTGGATTTAAAATAAATTGATGCACTGCTTCTTCATAGGGATAAACCAGCCAATATTCACCCACGCCATTTTCCTGATAAAGTTCATATTTTAATAATAAATCTTTTTTAGAATTACCTTTGGAAACAATTTCGATAATCCAATCCGGCGAGCCGTCACAGCCTTGTGTTGTCAGTTTATTTTTATCACAAATTACGCATAAATCAGGTTGTACAACACTGTAAGCGTCATCGTCTGCTAAATGTTGTTTTTTGCTGTCGTATAGTTTGACATCAAAAGGGGCAGCATAAACACGACATTGTTTGCGATAAAAAAAGGTAGATAGCTGGCGGCTTAGGTTCATCGAAATATCTTGATGTTTTAAATTCGGCGCAGGTGACATCAACATTACTTTGCCCTTGATGATTTCCACCCGTTCATTAAATTTCCATGTTAAATAATCGGCATAGCTATAGCTTTTATTTAAATCTAATTGTGAAAATTCGGTGATTGTGGTCATGGGCTATTTCCTAAATTATAGAAATAATGAACGCTTCTATTTTTTGTTGTGTTTCGGGCGATGTGTTCTATATTATTTAAAAGTTGGGCAGTATTCATATTGCATTATGGTTTCTTAAATTTGTATCATCTTTATTGCTTTTGCCAATATTACAAGTTTCGCAAAGTGTTTGATAATTTTCCAATTCATCTTTTCCGCCTTTAGAACGAGGTATAATATGGTCAATGTGTAAAATCACATCATGCTGAGAACCTCTGCCACAAGCAACACATTTCCAATTATCTCTTTGAAAAACTTGCCATCGAATTGCAGGCATAACTTTAATTTTTTGTTCAGCAACTTGTTTCGCGGCTAATAACACTTCTTCAGAAATTAGATTTTCCGTAAAATCATCTTCCTCTAAATTTTCTTCATCACTGGTAATTAACCAATTATTTAACTTTTCAATTAGCTCAAGAAATCTAATTGGCTGTCCCTTTGAAATTTGCACATACGAATGGCTTTGTTGCACAAATCAAATTTGTTCCAAGCCTCCCCAACCCCAAAACAGTTTTATGCTATAGCAACTGTCATGGGTGTGCCAAGATAAGTGAAACGATTTAATAGAGCGGCACGAATTT
>CAIQWF010000158.1 GCA_903875455.1 uncultured Pseudomonadota bacterium | reverse complement strand
GTGAACTATCACAGATATGGGGTGAACTATCACAGATATGGGGTGAACTATCACAGATATGGGGTGAACTATCACAGATATGGGGTGAACTATCACATTTTTATATTTCTGTGATATGTTCTGTTTTTAGGCTATAATTTAGACGATGGCTCCCAAATGGTGTCAGGGTGGCAGCAAGGAAAAAAGCAAGGTGCGGCATGAGTAATACAAATCTGGTGACAAAGAGCAACGAGTTGATTGAGGCACGGTATAAGCTAACGCTTTACGAGCAGCGTCTAATTTTGCTATTGATCTCGATCATCCAGCCGGACGATGATGATTTTATTGATTACGAGCTGCACGTTTCTGTGTTCGCTGAAATGTTTGGCATTGAACGGACAGGGGATGTCTATTCAAAAGTTGAGGAAGCCGCCCGTCAGTTGGTTACGCGGGGGCTGGATTTAAGCATTGGTGATAATAGGCATTACATTGCGTGGCTGTCCAATGTCGAATACACACGGGGGCAGGGTGTTTTGAGGATTAGTTTCCACAAGTCATTGAAGCCGTATCTGTTGCAACTTAAAAGCCATTTCACTCAGTATAACCTGCGCTACATTGTGAAATTTAGGAGTCAGTACAGCATTAGACTGTATGAATTGTTAAAGTCCTATGAGTATTTGGGCGATGGAGGTTTTTTTTATAGGGAGTTTCATGTTTCAGATTTGAGGTTGTTTTTTGGGATTGGCGAAAACGAATATGAGAAGTTCGGTCATTTGAAGCTTAGGGTTATTGAGCCGTCAGTCAAAGATATAAATTTGCATTCCGATATTTTTGTTTCTTCTGTAGATTATTTGAAGGATAAACGCGAAATAAAAAAGGTTAAATTCACTGTTGAACCAAAGGGTAAAGATGTCGAGGTTCAACCTATTAAGTTAGTTGATTTTCCAACAAATGCAGCAATGGCTTTATTGCATTATGGCATTGCCGATTTGACGATCAAAAAATGGATTAAGGAATATGGAGAGGAGAATATTTTAAACGCTTGTCGGTTTGTCCATGCGAAACAAGAAGCAGGGCAGGTAAAGGATGCACCGGCCTATCTGGCTATGGCATTGAAGGAACGGTATTATGTGGCGTGGTTGGAAGCTGAAAGCAAAAAGGAGATAAAACGTTCCGATTCAATGGTTAGAAAGGCCGAACAAGAGGAAATTGAACGTAGGGCAAAAGAGGAAGTCCGTATGCGTGTAAATCTGGCATTGGAAGCGTTTCACGCAAGGCCAGAACTTGAGCAAGTGGGTTTAAGGGCTATTTTCGGAAATACTGTCAATACAATTACTGCCAAATCATGGAGGAAATTGGTTGCAACAGAATCACAGCCTGAAAATGATGTCAGGTTTAGGTTTGAATTTGCTAATTTCCTTCAAAATTATGAATCTGTTTGATTTCTTTCCGTTGCTTTTTTTGGTGACTGTTTTTTTTACCCCATATCTGTGATAGTTCGCCAAGGATGCAAAAAGCTTGGCAGGTGCGGCTGTGTCCCGCAGTCGGGCTATCCTGCCCTCGTCCCAAAAGCCCCCGGAGTCCATCCGGGGCCGCGCTCCAAGCGCTGTAACGACCCTCTCTTTACTTTCTTTAACT
>CAIQWF010000157.1 GCA_903875455.1 uncultured Pseudomonadota bacterium | reverse complement strand
GATTTAAGAAATAACGCTCATAAGTTCACAATGAATAATCATATCATAATGGATATTTTCTTTTATAGATATTGTATACATCAGAGTATAAAGTTCATAGCAATATAACCCTCGCTCTTCATACGATTTCCGTATTTTACGCATCTCGTCCAATAGAAATGAACATTGCGTAACATCAGATTCAGCCTTATCGCTTTTAAATAAATTTGTAATCCATTTTGTCATTTGTCTTTGTATTAAAGTTTTTACTTTTTGATACGAACAAAATAAATCTACAAACCGTCATAATATGCTTTGATAAAACGATTCGCGATCCTTCGACACATTCCAAACATTGAACCGATCCTTCATGTCTTCATGAAGTTTAGCCCCAAGGTCAGCGGCAAGTGACGGATTCTTAACGAGCCTCGCCATGTGCTTAACCCAGTCCGACTTGTTATTGACGACCATTGAATTGCTATCGGTCAACAATGGTTTATACGGATAAACATTGCTCACAATGGCCGCCTTGCTAAAATGGGCCGCCTCAATCAACTTCAGTTCAGACTTCATACTGTTAAACCGGGTATCAGCCAATGGAATAAGACAAGAATCCAACAAATTGTAGTATAGCGTATAGGTATTTGCTGAAGCCGCCCGGTACACCAGTAACTTGTCTTTCGTCTTGCCGCCGGATGATAATATATTAGCAAACCTATTATAAATCGAATTTGGTTGCCCATCATGACCGAACAATAAAACATTCCAGTCGGATACCCTCGCGTTAAGTTTGTCCGATACAGATTCAAGTAGCGATATGTCCTGAAGGTGACATTGCCCGCCAAGCCAGCCAAAATGGAAACCATCATGTGGGTTTAATTGCGCCTTATATTGCTCAAGTATCGGATTAATCGCATTCGGAAACACCGCAACATTTGGATTGATCTTGCGTATCTCGTTTGCAAGAAGATCAGTCGTACAGGTCACATAGTCGAACGCACGAAGCCCGGAAATCAATATGTTGGTAGTGTCGTTTTTCTTATACAGACCATATAGTAGGTGTTCTTGTGGCAACGCCCAATAGTCATCGAAGTCAACTATACACCTCGTACCACCCGAACGTAACCTGTCAAGTATCGGAATCACAGATACAAAATGGGCCTTAGATACTATCATTATGTCACCGCACAGGGAATCATAGTCGCTCGATGACGTAATCACAACGTCATGGTTCATTATTTCATGCGGCATACGGATTCGGTACAACCCGGTTCCGCCGTATGGTTCGGGTAGGTAGCATCGGATTACCATTGGATGAAGTGGCTACCATAGAATAGCCGTGTTTTTGCGTTCTTTACTGAAGGGTGAACCGAATGAACAGCCTCTATCTGTTCACGATTTGATGGTGTCCACGGAAGATAAACTTCGTTAAACCATTTCATATAGTCAAATTGTGGATATATTTTATTGTAATACAACAATTTCCTGCGAACCTGCTCTTCCCACACATAGGAGTAGTGGTATCCCCTTTCTGGCAAGTTTATCGTTTTTCTAACCATATACGAAGGAGTAGGTGGCCTATGGTTGACGAACGTCATACCAGGAACATACCGAAATATACGGGGGTTCCACGCATCGTATCCCCAACCATCACCACCATAAGCGACAAAGTTATCGTGCTTCCAAAATTGGCTCATTTGAATGTTACACACATCGGGATGTTCCGATTCGAGCCGGGAGACAATAGAATCCAATGACTGGTAATCAACAAACTCGTCCACATCAAAGGTAAACAGGTAATCTGTATCGACCGGAACGCTAAGTAACCCCTCATTCTGTTGATCTACTTTTTCATCAAATATAATCGGGAATTTTGACGTATTGCCATTTACGGCATGCCATAACCTTGTAACCCCAAATTGAATGGTCAAACTATCAACGTACCCGATCCAATGGTTATAAAACTGATTAATAAGTGGATGATCTGATTCTCCACAGATAGCCATTAGTGATATTTTCATTTGTAGTCATTAAAAAATAGGTAATCATGTCCCCACTTATACATATTTGTATATATATGCCTAAAATACTGAACATAATCAAATTCCGGTTCCCCGTGGAACTCAACCATTAAAACACGGGGCATCATGTCTGTTTTTAATCGGTCAAGCACACCATACTCGGCACCCTCTATGTCAAGTTTCAATATATCAGGAACACCATGTTCGGACATTACGGTTTGGATGGTTGTAAATGCCGCCATCACATAGTCCTTTGTATTCTGAAGATTATCGAGAGAACAGCTTACGTGATCCGGGTTAGATGGAAGAAAAAACTTCTTTACTCCGGGGAACTTGCTTATCCCAACGGGGGAAAAAACAATGCCATCAACATCGGAAAATTGTTTCATGTACTCTATGCTCCGTGGCGTAGGGTCGTATAAACGTATTTTAAGCCCCTTTTTGGCACATTCGAGTTCAAATGATATATTCTCACCTACACCCGCAGAAATAACCGTCATTCCGTGCCTAAGTAGCCCAATGGGGACGTAACGCCCACCATATTCGTCACCAATTAACTCGAATGTATTATTCATAATGCAATCCCCCAGTTTTTGATTGTTGTGTCTATTTTATCATTCGGTAGCGAGTTGAATGCCTGACTGTCCGGGTGACCTCCAAACCAATGTATGGCGTAAGAATTAGAAAGGTCTGGTCGCTCACCCTTATAGTACCGAATCATGTTCTCACTTCGGCTTACAGGATAGAAATATGACATAGGAGTACAATATGCCAAGTATCCAAACATACCGGGGTTATCTGATACAAAATGATCCCATAACCAATTACCGGCACCGCAATATGTTGTAACACCAGCATTCAATTTGGCCATAACATTGTTATACATAGTCCTCATAACCGGACATCTCCTAAACGACCCAATGACGCCAGAATAGTTTATCTCACTACCTCCCCAAACAATATCATAATCACACAAACCATCAAAAGGCTTTATAAATAATTGATCTAAATCAAAGTAATATCCACCATATCTATATAACACTTCCCACCTTACAAGATCAGAGGCGTAATTCGGAGCAATGCCGCCTACTGATTGGTGGTATAAAATATGGGCTTTATCAATACTTTTAATATAATCATCGTGTTTAACATCAGATTCAAATTCAAGTTTTTCCCTCCCGGTCCACGATTTAGATAATTTGCACCCGTCAACGATATGGAACATAATGCTCCAATCAGGGTTATGCCTGATAAATGTCTTATATGTAAGGTACCTAAGGTAGGACAATGGTACACCGGACGACCAAACGAAGTGCGCTATCTTTGGAATGCCGACCGGAAACCCAATGGCCTTCCGATCTTCATATAGTTTTTTGTCGTGTGCCTCATTTGTATTATTCATCCTGTAATGCGAATCATATTTCCCAAACCCATAGTTTGGATGTTCATGACGGACTATCACGTTGTCTATGTATACTATTTTACCAAGACGTTTAGCAACATCCTGATATTCAACATCAGAAAACAGACTTTTGTATCCAGGGTAATATACATAACCAAACCGTTCGTACCAACGCCTCCCCATGATCTGAAGGGTGTTCACGTTATCCTTCTGAAACCCATCATTGTACCATAAACATCCGGTAAGGTCTGGGAAGTGTTTGCTAAAGTCACTTCGGATAATGTTGTCAAACCCATAAACCTGTGGGATCATGTCATCAGATACAATGAACAGTATATCAAACTTCTGTCCTTCTATACCAGTGTTTACCGCATATATTTTACTTACGTGCTGCACAATCTGGTATTTAAGGTTCCCGTATCCGGCCAACCTATTCATGACCGGAGCGGTATTCATTGACTTGTCGTCAATGTCAATAGTGACAAGGAACTCAAAATCACGCCCCTCGATCATTTTATAATACAGGTCAAGAGTGCTAAAAAACTTCTCTACACGGCCCCTTGTTGGATACTTAAATAAGATTTTCATAATGCCTTTGCTTAAATGCCTTAACACACATACTCCACGAATCGAAACCAATACGCATAATTGTATCGTACTCCCATGTAACATGAAAAGTAAACACACTACCTACTGTTTCTACCGGAATATCAATCAGTTTACCGTAAAAATCGCTTTTAATTATAGGGATCGGGGACTGGCAGATATTTTCGCATAGGATACGCTTGTATCCGGCCATATAAATCAGCCTTGCAAGACGACTGTCTATCACGTTGCATACCGGGATAAACGTGTCCACCGGTACACCAGTCATTCTTTCAAGTAACATCTTGCCGTATATTAACTTACCACTTATTTCAGCATCGCTACATCCATCGAACTCATCAAATATGCCAATCGTTCCGGTATTGAACGGATCCCCCTTCTTCATCAATAAGTTGGAAAACTGTAAGTATTTATGGTTGTACCCATGACAACATGGTATAATACCGGTAATATCAAGAACGTGGGTTAATGATGAATATGTAACCGGGACAATACCAAGATGAATCGGAATGTCATTCTTGACAAATTCGTAGATAATCGAATCATAAACCTCTAATTGACCCGGAAGAATTGGCCTTATCCCAGTCGGGTAGTCGTCAATCCTTACTATCATACGGTATAAATTTTATATTTTTGCTCACTCTACCGAACAATTCCTCGTTTCTCTTGATCCATTTGTCCTTATCCTGTTGCGAAATGGATGATCCGGTCCAGTTACTACCATCGTAAGTGCCATTCCATCCAAAACCATCGTATCCACCCCTCGAATCCATAGACCAAATATATTCGCCAACATTCTTTGGAGTTATGTATGGGAATGGAATCAGTCCCATTTTAAATATACGCTGTGTATATTCAACGTGTTCAAACCCATAGATACCGAATGTTTCAACCATTCCACCAGCAACACGGAGCACCTCTTGATCTATCATCATGGCGCAACCCATACAACCCGTCCACCAGGCAAATCGGCCATCGTATTTTTTCACCCATTGAGGAGGATTATCGGCATGAACAAAATGGTGCTGCCCTTCGTAAATTTCCCACCACCGATCTTTAATCGGAAAACAATCATCATCGAATAGGAAAATCTTATCGTAATCCTTTAACAGGTTGATACACTTGTTTTTGCTTTTAGCTATTCCAAGCCTTGTCTTGTTCCTTATGCACCTGTTTGAGCAACCACCATCGCTATGGTCGTCAATTACAATTATGTCTCCGCCGCCAAACTTGTCGAACTGTGATAGCGTAAATTCTAAAACGTCCGGGCGGTTGTACGTGGTTATTCCGACTGCGAATCCCATATTTCCTGTTGTATAGTGTCAAAATCAGCCTTATAGACACGCCTAAACAACGGATGCGTACCCTGCTCGATCTGTTCGAGTTGGTGGGGATAATGCTTAAATCGTTCAAAAATAATATACTTAGGGATACATACCGGGTTGTTGACCTCAAAGAACCTATATCCAGCTACCCGGCACATGAATAGGTAAAACCTTGATGGTGGCTCGTCCAATGCGAACCTTACCATCTTATTCCATTCGTTGTCGTCCATTGCTTGTGTTTGTACAAATATAAGAAAAAAGGGGGATAAATCCCCCTTTTCTCCAAAAAATTTCAACCGATTAGGTCGTTTTGAGACCGAATTTGTAGATAACGGTCTCATTCGAGGTCGTAATCGGGGCTTTAACCAACCCAATATCGCAAGTCACCTGGTATTTGGTCACATGATCCTGAGTGTCTCCACCGATCGAAGTGGTGTCGGCACACTCATGGGTTTTGTAAACCGCCCAAGTGATAGGCATCCCGAACAAGTCGCCCATAGTAGTCCATTCGGTAGTGCCGAATCCATCACCACGGGTATTGAGCGGAGGAATCCAGTCAAGCATTGCCACCGAGTACGGGCTGAACACATAGGAATAAATCATGTAGTCGCTGGCAGTAGTGATGTTGGTGGACTCCATGAAGTTAATGTTTCCGTACTGATAGGTCAGGTTTGCAGAGTTGCCAGCACCCTGAGCGGTCTGCTCCATGATAATTGCGCTTGCGGCAACGTTCTGAACGGCATCGAGTTCACCCCGATACTTGTTCTCTTTCATTACGGCCTGAATGTAGTTGTAATACCGGGTCTTATCGGCAACAGCAACATTAAAAATGTCGTTATCGGTATCGAAAGTACCCATCCACGAACTACCATTGTTGACCCCGGTTTTGTTGGCCTCGAGGTAGGTGGCAACGGCAGACTCAATATCCTCATGGGCATCGAGCATACCATTATACAGGTCATTGGCGAACGCCTGTGACTGTGCATAGTAGTTGTTGTCAAACAGCTTGGCGGAAGTATACACGGTGAATCCTTTGGTAGCCCATGTTACATTGGACGTACCAGAATCCCCAAGTGCTGCGGTAATGGTGCATCCACGAGCGGTAACGGGATCTTGCGTAGTCCTTGCGAGGTATTTTACGGTAGTGGTACGCTGCGGGGACTTGCGAATGTCAGATAGATTTGGAACGGTATAGTCCCTGTACTTCAGAAACGCCTGAGTAGCCCCGAAAAACCCCGGACGAAGTTCATGCTTATTGAACCTGTCCGTTAAAATGCCAATGGCATCGGTTAAAATTGAACTTTGATAATTAGCCATGTTTAATACTCGATTTTGTAGCCCTTCTTCTCAAATTCAGCCTTTGTTGTGACAAACGCAATAGTGTTTGGGGCAATGTTGTGTTCCTCACAATACTTGGTTAAATTAATCGTTTTAGAGCCTTGTTGGGAGGAAGAAGAACCCCGTCCTCCCTGATCGGGACGTAAAGTAACGTAATCCTTTGCAAAGTCAGCAATGACCGTGCTTACAGGAACTGGGTCGAGTTTGCTATCCGTAACAGGCTTGCCGTCCTTATTCGCAACAACTCGATCATTATCGAATGAAAACTCAAACTTTGCCTTGAGCATAGCCATAACAATCTCTTTTTGGTTATCCAGCTTTACACCTTCCGCATCAATCGGAAGTTCATCAACAGCCCTTCTCAGTTCACCATCAACCATCTTAGATGTAAATGACTTGCGCTCAGTTTCAAGTTTTACTCCCCATTCCGCCTCGATGTCCGTTATCCGCTTCTTCAATGTAGCTACTTCCTCGCTTGGACTGGTTCCGCTCTTGGTCTCGATAATTTTGTCCACAAGGCCGTCCAACCCATCAAATTCAGCAATTCCGAACTTCTTTGCCAGTCCTTTCTCCGCCTTTTCCAACACGCTACCCTTTACATAGTCATAAAGGTCTTTGGGCAACTTAGTCTTATCTAAGTCAAGCATCGCCTGTCGTTTCAGGTTTTCCTGAAATACGGAGAAATCATTGTTCGAGAAAATCTTATTGCCATCATTGTATTTGGCAACAAGATCACTAACTCCACCATCTTCAATGGCTTTGGTAACTTCTTCAGCGGTAATTTTTAACAGCCCCGCAATAGCTACAACATCTTCTTTTTTCATATCAAAGTTGCTCGTTATGTGATTATTAAATATCTTGTTTCAATCGTATCTTAGTGGCCTGTTTTTTAACCTGAACGGGCCTCCACGTCTTGTCTTTTGTCCTGCGAACATAAGCATAATACTCATTATCGCTTACTTCTCGGAGCTCGTTTCTTGGCTTGTTGTCCTTTCCGAACCTTTGTACTTTCATCTTTAGGTGCTTTTAGTTTTTTCGGTGTAAAGGTAATAGTTTCCGGCATATCTCCGGGACCCATACGGCTATCAGGGTTAATCGCATCCTCAACAATGTCTAATCCGTCATCATGAAAACTATCTGTATCAACCGTATCTACCATAATTGGGCCATCCCCTTTGATTGGTTTTGAAGAAACAGTTGGCATTAACTGCCATGTTACATCGGCTTCCTTCAGGTTCATGACATTCTTCCAAACGTCATCGGAGAACTGCATCACCCTCCTGTGTTCCCCTTTGGTCGTCTTTTCTATTCTTATCACTCTTACCATTATCAATAAATTTTAGTTGTTCATCGTTATACCCTTCTAAAATAGACCCTATTTCAGCTATCCGATCCTGATAACTTGATGTGGTCTTATATAGAACGATTGATCCATTTTCATTTTCAAACCGATCTATGTAGTCGTCAAAATACTGCTTTAGGCATTTCGTTTTCAAACTAACCACTTCAGAATCAAGTATCTCCTTTATAGAATAGGTAGCCATAGGTTCGAGGTCTAAAAGCATAAACCCACGCTCCATGTCAATCTTGGAGTTACGGTTACGAGTTGCTATCAACTCCTGAAGTAACGTCCTGATATGGCTTACAGGCATTCCAGACCGCTTAGACTTCTCAATCTCATCAAGAATAATGTTGTCGTCACGGATATTCAGTTTCCGGCCATAATGAACCTCGCATCCCTTATAGGAATCATCGTAAACAATTTTGCCAATACAGTCGGTAAGAAACGTCTCAACGAACTCAATGTTATCAAGTATTGAACTGATTTTGTCTTCCAATGGCTTGATATTTAATACGATCTCCGTTGCCGTTTGGATGGAAGACTTAGCCAACGCCTTAGCTATCCCGGTGCCGGAATAAATAATCGTGTTCTCAAGGGAATCCAACTCTTCAGATTGGTGTTTAAGTATCGCTGTTGGCGGGACAATATACTGTCCGATCATACTCGGATCGTACGCCTTACCGGTCTTGTCGACCTCTGGAACCATAACCACTTCACTCGAATTACGGATAACAACCGCACCGGAACCATTGCACCTTGGACAGTTAGCCTCCTTCGCTCCGATCTTAATCTTTCCCTTTGAACAGGCTGAACCTTCAGGGGATATGTAATTACACCGGCTCCCTTTTATGGCAAGTATCGGATAGGCGTGTTGAACCTCGCTAGATACGTGTTCGGCATGGCGGGTAATATAGTCATTTAGGTGAGGTTGACATTGATTAATCGGGCTTACCTTTATGTAGTCATTTAGCGTATGTGCCAATATATCACCTATTTGAATGGCTGGAACAAACTTCAGCTTGTTTTTTATTGGCAACTCATTAGCGTATGGTTCAACAGTCCCGGCACGATTGATATATACGGCATCGAACTCGTCATCAATAACACGGTATAATCTATGTTCAACCGTGACACCCCCAGATACCTCAACCGAAACCCCATAGTTTATAATGATATACTCAATACTGCGACCATTGCATTTAAAGTCGTAAATATCCTCAATCGACTTAAAGATAATATACGGAGCATCAATCTTTGATCCTGGTATGCCATCACGGACAATCAAATCTCCAACCCTTACGGGCATCTCTATCATGGCAAACCCGTTAAAGTCTGTGTAGATAGCATCATTGAGCCAATACGCAAATGAATCAATCGTGTTATCCTTCCAAACAGAGGTGAGAATCTTAACAAAATCTTCCGATTTATTCTTGTCGTCCCCAAAGTCATAGGACTTCCTTGTACCCTGAGTATTCTTCCACCTCGATAACTCGTCCTTGATCTTCTTTGTCAGGAACTTTGTTACAGGCTCGGTTAATTCCCTTGTCAGACCGAACTCGATAGACCGTTCCTTGCCCATAGTACGGGCGAGAGCATCTTTATATCCCTCGCCCGTCACGTGGACTTTAGCCTCATCTTGCAAACGGATGGCCTCTTCGATATCAGCCCTGTGCTCAGGGGATATAATCAGTTGTTTTATCTTTTCTTCTGAGAGTACCATCTGCAAGAATCTTAGTTTGTAAGGTTCAGATAATCATCATCCTGTGCGGCATCTGTCGTTTGATTGAACGGCTTATACCACTTAAACTCAATAGGTATTTTGCTCCTATTGCCAAACCCTTCATGAATCCAATCGCTAATGTAGTTATTGGTAGTATAACCGGTGAGACCTCCAAAACACCATCCCTTGTTAGTCACATACCATAACTTCAACCTGTTGTAACAGTTTAGCTTTTCTAAATCATTCAGCACGTCAAGATTAAACCTTACAATGTTACCGCTAATACCGGTGATCTCCGAAATGGTTTCAGGAAGATTGTCAGGGGTATCTGCCCCAGAGAGTTCCTGTTTTTCGGAAGGCATTTTGGCACCATTGGCAATGTCATTGAGAATAAAAATATCGCTTCCAGCCGTGGTAAACTCCGCAACAGAAGGCACGAGGTGATCCGATGCGAAAGAAAAAACCGTATCCGGCGCAGCAAGTATAATCATTCTCGGAATGCCGAAATCAACAGAATTACATGAAGTGGGCATGGCATGGGCATCAAGCCAAGTGTTGCATTGAGTGCTACATACAATGTTTGCCATAATTCAAGTTTTTAGATCGACCAAGAGTCTAAAACCGATACAAATATACAAAATTTAATGAATTTACAAAACAAGGAAGGGGGCCATCAACCCCCTTCATGTCGCTTAACCAAAAAAACAGTCAAAAACAAAAACAGCTAACAAAACAGCGATACAAATATAGAAATTTTTTCAAACAAACAAAACATTTTACCACTTTTTTTCAGGACAATCGCTATGAACGCTGCGAACCTTCGCAATAATAGGGCATCCGCAACGGGTACACTTCTTGCCCCACTTGGCAGAAGATACGAAGTGATTAAGGAACTCGCAGTCCCTGCATACACTCGCCCTCTTGATAGCCATCTCTTCTATTGCCGGGTCACGAAACATCAGGTTGGCCCATCCCGGAATGATCTCACTAAAAACCTTTTCTGCCGTTATCCTATCCATATCACACCTCCTTTATAGGTATCCGAATCCATCGTCTAACTCAGGCAACATACGGAACGTTATCATGTCCAGATAGTCAGGGCTACGACCAAGACCCTCCCTTATTTCACTTTTCGGCAGGGTGTAGTACTTCATGTCGTTATCCGCATTTTTTCGCCGTAACCATTCCATCTCCTGCATGATCTTGTCCATGTTCTCATCCGGCCTGATGTAAATCTTCCTGTTGTTAAGATACTCGCTAAGCCAATACCCAAGTTGGCTCTTCAGGTTCCCAAAGTTCTCCTTTTCGTTCTCAACGAACAACGGAGGACTGTTGTTTACGATACCATTGGCCCCGTCTATGTAGTCCAGTACGCCGCCACCTACACCATCCTGGTCGATGTAGACATTATGAACGAAGACTCCATGACGGGCCATTGCGTCCTTGATAGCCTCAACGGCTTCCGGGATACTGTTCTTAGCTATCGTGTAGATGTACTCAAGTCTCATGCCGCTCCACACCCCGATCACGGTCTTGTCTCTACCCTGACGGGCAATATCGGCTGTGATTATCTTCTCACCGGGCGGGACGTCAATGTTCAGGAACGCATCCTGAATGGCATCGTAGGCGATAAGTGACCACGTGTCAACGTCATACTCCCATGACCCATCAAGCAGTCGTTCCCTGTTTGTTCCGGTAAGCCCCTCAAGGTTGCTGATGTACGATGACTGGATGTACGTGTTCTCCCTTGCCAATGCCGGTATGAACTTCCTTCCGGCGTCAAGACTTCCGTCCTTCCACGGCTTATAGAACTGCGAGTACAACCACCCCTTAGTCGGGTTGCACGTCATGAGCATCTTCGGCAATAGTCCGCTCGTATAGTACCCGCACTTACACAACCACATCTTCCTTGCGTCTAATGGAACCTTGCGCTGTTCCGAACACTTCGGGCAGAACTCATCGAGCCTATACCGTATCCGAGACCGTATGATCTCCCTTGCCTTCGACGTGATCTGCGCCGCCTCGTCAACGAACGCCCCGGTGATCTCCAACGACCCCAACGAATCAAACTCCGGGTCTGATGGGTAGGCGAACAGGTCCTTCAGCAGGATCACTGACCCCCCGTAGTTCTTGTGGAAGGCGATGATGTTCTTCTTGCTGTTGTACTTGTAGTGAACATCAGCTACCATCCCCCACTTGGAACACACATCAAAGAACGTCACGAGCGTGGTCTCTTCCAGCGACTTCAGCTTGCTCCTGCCCATCAGCCACCTTGTACCGGGGTATCTTATGGCCGATGTGTTCAGCCATACGCAGCCAAGGTGTGACTTACCCCCACCGGCTGCGCCACCGTAGCACACGTCCGTTGTCCGGTCATCCATCAAGTACCTGAACGCAAGGCCCTGCTTGGGGTTGGACACAAAGTCAACGTCGATGTTGACCACATCACCCTTAGTCAACGCCACAAATCAACCCTCCCTACATGAACATAACGCCTCTTGTTCAACACGTACACGGAGTACCTGTCATCCTTAAATACCTTGCTCACCATCCCGGACTGATCGCCCCACTTCGTCCGTACCGTGCATTCATCACCGACCTTCGGTATCCACGGCAAACGAAAACCAAAAACACGGCGAAAAAATTTTAAGTTCATTGTGCCTATATTAAGTTATACAATATATACGCGCGCGCACTAATTAATTACTTAGTTATAACAAAGGTATAGTATATTAATGAATTAAACAAGTAATTACTTAGTAACTATCAAATAACTATTAAAGAATCTATTATTTTTACCATAGCCCCTAGTCAGGGGCTAACTAGCCCCTCAATGGATTGTTTTTTAGTTAGTTGCAAGGATCAAAAAAAAATGCCATTTGTTAAAAAATGTTAAATCACGTTTTTTTGGCCAAAATCAATACACATTATATTAATAAGAAACAAATCACAACTGCCTGATAATAAAATACTTACAAAAAGCATATTCCAAAATCCCGCCCCGGACGGAAAGGGGACAGATGCAGAATGTAGGGCAAATTTCCGGTGAGGGGTGGGGGGTCAATTTAACATAATAATAATTATAGGACAAATGGCATACTGATTATCAATGAGTTACAAAATAAATTCAATGTTGCACCGCAAAACGCTGTTTTTGGCAAATAAAATGTACCTACCAAAGATTAATCTGGGGTTGAATCATCATTAATCCAACTTCCGGAATAAGATAGCAACCAATATCGGACTCGTACGGACCATTTGATAGGGCAAATTTGAATCCAAACACAGAAGCGGTACATTTGTGCTAAATGAAACAATGGTGGCTAAAATCGTCTTATTGTGCAGTCATTTGATTATGCAAGGTAATTGGTTATACAAGGTAGCCAACCGGGGACAATCCGGCCAAAATCGGGAAAAAATGAAGGGAGCGCACGTTTATCCGTCTCTACCTCCCCTATCCTGCCCTATCCTCCCATAAACAGAAACGACCTGGGTTTAACCAAGTCGTTGAAGTCTGGTGCAATTAGTTAGGTGTTTAGCCTTCAGAGCCGGGGAAGTTGGGCATTGTCACGTTGACGTTTATTGCGCCTTGTACGTTGTGATCCACCTGTTGGCGGTCGATGTAGCCGTATTTAGCTTTGAGAAGGAAGATCGCCGGGACGTCCTTGATCTTACCTTTGATCATGTCCTGCGATATTCTGGATTCACAACGTTGTTTGATTTTTTTAGATAGTTGTCTTACGGCATCGTCTTCCCGGAACCTGTCTATGTAGTGCTCGTACTGGTCAATTGTCCAAATGTCCGTGCCTGTAAGAGCATGAATCAGCAGGTAACAATCGTCATGAGTATCTACATAGTTATATATGTCAGTAAGTATTGAGATTACCTTGTCGTAAGAGGTTTTTTCAGCATTGGTGTTACCTTCGTTCATGGGATTGAGTATTAAATAGTTACGTTGCAAAGATAATAAAAATAAATGAAACAAAAAACCCGGCTGGTTAGACCGGGTTAATGTGGTTGGAGTGTTGGGGTTAGTTGATGCGTTCAAAGTTGTTTTGCTTGTTTTGATTGTTTCTTGATCCTGTCTTCCGTTATGCGTTCAATCGCCCGGCGGTAAGTAGCCCATCCGATATCGGTTCGTTCGATATTTGACCGCTTTTGCCAGTTGGCGATGAATTGTTCAAGTTCGATTAATTCCGCTTCATTCATTTCGTATATATTGAAAAAAAGCGGCCACACCACGAATGATGAGACCGCTTACAAACACAACGAACAACGAGCAAATATAACAAATTTACCCGACTTCTTTTTTGTGTTGCTTAATGTACTCAATGATCTTAGCATCAGACAAATGGTTGATACGGATCATTTCTGATATCTTATATGCAATAGACCCTACTCGTCCGGTAATTAACGGATAGCCACACGATAGGCTTATGGTTGAACCGTCCTTAAAGCGATGGTAATACAGGTCATTTTCGACTGTATCTTCAATGTCATCATTAAAAAATGGGTTCATGGCTTTGTTATTTTAATCAGTTCGTTTAGTGAATAGTATATCGGCAATCCGAGACGTTTGGCCTCGGCTACTTCTAAGTCTGCACCGATTGACTTGCCCCGGAGACGGAGTACACAGTCACACATCGACAGCCATTCCATGTCGTATCTGATCCATTCATTGTAAGATCGTGGGGCGACGATGTGTTGATAGTGCAACAGTAGTGGTACAAACGGGGTATATCCGTGACCAATTAGTGCATCGGCACAATGAATTTGTCGCAGTACGTTCTTTTCTTTGTTTCCTATTGAATACGGGCTTGCTATGTAAACTTTCATGATCGCTGTGATTAGGTAAGGTTTTCAATGTCATGTGTATCAATTCCGGTGTAGGTGTGGATAAGTTTTCTCAATTCTGCTCCACAATTTTCGGCCATGTTTATTCGATCTTCGGGTTTCATTTTTTCGGAGTTCTGAAGGTCGTACATTTTATCCATCAGGGCGTTTTGAAATACTATCAGGGCATTGATAAAGTGACGCTTAGTGTAATTCGGCTTTACCACATTGTCTGATGCGTTGACAAACAAAATATGGCTTGCGATAATTTCGAGTGCCTGTTCTGTCGGTTTCATAGTATTGATTTTACGGCATGATACGATTTTTCGATTAACTCTTTGAACTTCTCCGCGTCTTCCTTGGTTTCAAAGTGAAACGACCTTGGGCTGTTGAAGTCCCTGTCTCCCTTTGGACGGACGCAGAACATATCGAAGAATGAACTATCGCAAAATAGTTCCCATTGTTCGCTTAGTTGCTCTGATTTCATTTTTACCATTTTTAGTATTGTTGTTAGTGTTATTTCGTATATATACTATTATAACCAACCTTAAAGACCGCACAGCCCATTGCATTCTTCTATTAATTCTGGGAATAAGCTCGGATGCTGTGTGAAGTCGATTTCTCTAAGCGGCTTGAGGTGTTTAGATAAAAAAGTTTGCCTTTTTAAATTCGGATAATTGCGAATTGCATCATCGAATTTACAAGCCTTTTCAAATTCATCAGGGTATTGTTTTTTAAACACTTTCCAGTAATTATCAGAATGAAAAGGGCATATAAGGCAAGCACTTTTGCCGGGTTCTCTCATTTCATTTTCACGGAACCAGTTTATAATTTGGTCAATCCGTACTTTCTTTTCAATAAGCGGGTAATAGTTTTCAATATACTTTACGCCACTTTCTTTAATTCGCTCAATCTCATCAAGGCTTATACCTATCCATAATCGTACTTTGTTCCCATTTCTTATAGTTTGTAAGTGTTTTCTAAGTGGCGCAATTTTATAATCATTCGTACATTGGCGCATTATTAAACCACCATTTCCCGAAAGTCTTAACGGTAATGCAGCTACACGGATTCTTTTACCATCTAAGTAATTCAAAGTATCTTCGACTATGTTACCTGCCGAAACTATAACTATATCAAAGTTGTATTTTGTTTTAATATAATCTTTTAGATATGTAACGTAATCATAAACATAGTCAGGTTCGCAGCCAGTATCGCTAAAAATTGCAAAGTCGGGTTTAAATTTATAAGCACCTTCCAAAGCTGTTAATAGCATATAACTACTTTGTTTTCCAGCACCCAACGAAATGACATTAATAAAAGGCTGGTTATAACACGCGGTCATACGCAAAACGTGGATTCCGTTCTCGTTGGATAGTGTATCTGTTTGAAAAGTTTCGTTCATCGTATTAAGTTTATCGTAATTAATCCCCGTTCAGCGCATACCGCCACCGTTATCAATACAGCTTACCATTATCAATTCTTGCATTAAATAGCTTAAATTCGCCATTATCTATACGGAGCCATGCGAAACCATGATTCCACTTGTTATACTTCGCATATTCAGGCCATAAACCACACAGGCAGCCCATTGACCAATTAGATACCATTGATCCATTTAGCCTCCTCTCGATATTTTCGCTCGTCTTATGGAAGTGACCGCCAATAAAATTACTATATGACCGCAAAAAGAATGTACGACCAGGATTAACACCACCAGCACCACCGCCAAACTCATGGCCATGACCGATGAATAATTTTCCGGCTTTTATGATTTGGGAAAAACGCAGATACTCTAACCCAAAGTCAGAAAAATGCAATACGGTATCGAGTTTCGCTAATTCCGGTTCAATCTGCAACAATTCCGGTGCTTTACGACGAAGGTAAGATTCATACCTAAACTCATGGTTTCCGGGTAGATAGTATATTTTTGAATTGGGTAGTAGCGATGATATGTACCCGATCATTTCGTATCCGCAGTCCAATTCATATCGCAGTTCCCGCTCACGTGGATCATTCTCGAATTTGCTTAATCCGTAAAAATCCATGAAGTCACCGCACAGGACAATCGTGTTAACTTTCTTTTCAACACCAAATTTAAGCGCAACGTCAACCGCTTTGGTATCGTGATACGGAACATGAATATCGGATAGCAGTAAGCAGTTTGTTGCAGTTTTAGGTAATTGAAAATCAACACGCTCGATAGCTTCTGATTTCGGCTGGCAGAATCCGACAAATTCATCTGTCAAATTCTTATTTTTTCCCCAGTTGTGCGTCCTATATCTTATCATTGCACGCACACATTCAACGTTAGAAAAGTATTCGGGGTTCTCTTTGTATATGAGCCTTGCCAAAGCTAATTTCGTCATCGTATTACCGTATTTTCGGAGATAGTCTCCGACTATCTTACCGTTACTTTCATTCCTACTCAATATGTAACCCTTCGCTAAATACAATTTCCCTCAATCTTTCCCTAAATTCAAACGCAACTTCCACGTTTGAATACTTGTATTGAGACCTGAGATATTCGTCGAAGTTTTCAACTACCGATTTCCACTTGGGGCCGTTGATTGTATCAATAAGTTCGTCACTATGCACCCTTAGTAAAACCTGTTTTAGCCTGTTTTTTCTGAATTTTAGTATTGCGTTCATGTTAATTGGTTTTTACAAAAATAAATAACGTTTTTAAAACTACAAAATTTATTTCCATGTTTTTTAGTCTTTTAATTTAGCACCGATAATAATGTCAATGATAGAAACAATCTTTTCATATTTGTCCTTATAATCCCTATCCGTTCTTAGGGTATTTTCAACCACACCACATGAATATATAACGATGTTGTGTGGTTGATTAAAGTAATATCCAATCTTACTCAATGACAGGCGGGTGTGTTTATGAATGAAGTACATGGCAAACTGCCTCGGAACAACAACTTCCCTACGTCTTGATTTTTTTGTCGTCCATCCTGACTGTGGATTAAAAACATCATCAACAAATTGAATGATCTGTTCGGGTTCAATCTCGAACGATTTACCTGGGTATGAAAAATAACTCATGTTTAGCTTAATTAAAATGGGTCTGCTGATTCAATTCGTATTGGCTTATAATCTTTATGTTCAGTTATATAACGCAAATCTGATTCGTCATAAAACTTGCAAACAAGATCATCTGATACGAGGTTAAAAACTCTTGGGGCCTTACCATTTCGATCCTTCTCCTTTTGGATTATCACCCTCATATCTGTGACGTCCCTCGACTTCTCATCGCCTACGAAGGCGGGGCGAGTTATGAAGAACACCTGATCGGCGTCCTGCTCTATGTCTCCTGATTCCCGAAGGTCTGACAACCGATGAAGCAATCCGCCCCTCGATTCCACATCACGGTTAAGTTGTGATAGTAATAGCACCGGGATATCCATCTCACGTGCGAATGCTTTGAGACCTCTTGTTGCCTCACCTATGGCCTCTCGCCTCGATATAGTGCTGTTGAGCCTCATTAATCCAAGGTAGTCGATAACAACAAGTTTGCAATCATCAAGTAGGCGAACGTTTG
Source organism: uncultured Pseudomonadota bacterium (assembly GCA_903875455.1). Classification (GTDB taxonomy): domain Bacteria; phylum Pseudomonadota; class Gammaproteobacteria; order Methylococcales; family Methylomonadaceae; genus CAIQWF01. The sequence continues at coordinate 6,846 of CAIQWF010000157.1, read as the reverse complement.
ACTTTATATAGTCAATGTCCTGTCCTCCCCTGTCGAATATGTGTAGGGGATATGACGACACTATCCCGGCACCTGTTTCATGGTCTGGGTACGCGCAAATAAGCCTCTTGGTTAGTGATATATCACTCATTTCCATAGAGAAGTAGGCAACTGGCATCTTACTCTCACAGGCAGACCTAACAATAGACAGGGCGAACGCCGTCTTGCCCATACTTGGCCTACCGGCCAACACTATCAGATTTCCACCACGAAGACCCTTTGTGTCTCTGTTTATGGTTGTCGATGGCGTTGGTATCCCAATCATACCAACCGAGTTTGTCTCATTTGTAAGTTCGTTTAGCGCGTCATTTACAACGTCTACAAAGTCACGTTGTCCACCTATGATATGGTCTTCTTGCAATAACCGGAGAGAGTCGATCAGTTCTGAAATCTTTTGCCCCGGATCATCTACGGTTAACTCTGGCCTTCCGGTTAGAAGACTATATTGTCTTGCCACGTAGTCGCTCTTTAACTGCTGGACATAGGCCATAATGTTTACCCCGGAGGCTATCGTGGTTGTTAGTTTTAGAACATCTGATATCTGCCAACTTGATTTCCCGATCCTTTTACATAATGTGATCGTGTCGACCGGTTCATGCCGACCATGAATGGACTGTATGACGTTAAATAGTTCCCGGTTTTTGCTGTCGAAGTATTCCGACTTTAGGAATGGCATTGCCTGTTCAAGTGCCCACTTGTCAATAATCAACGAAGCTAAAATTGCCTCCTGTATCATTATTTGGCTGTTATGGAGTTAATGTACCGTTCGTCTTCATTCGTAGTTTGATGTTTGTCACCACGAGGATAATATACCGGATTCATACCAAGTGTTTTACTCATGGTGCTTCTCCAGTCTATTGTTTCGGTCTTGCGTTTTCTTTTGTTGTCCCACCCTTCCTTTGTGGCCCAATAGGTGTGGTAGGATTTTTCAAGTGTCTTCTTGATATCTATATTCGGGTAAAACGACTGTTGTTTTGATATCCATTCATCATCACCATACAACTCTCTAAACCCAATTCGGCACAGTTCGAGGTATTCGTCAAAGTTTGTTTTCCAATTTTTCGTAACCCCTTTACTATTACCATTACCTTTATTATTACCATAGCCCCTGCCAAGCCCCTGGCGAGGGGCTAAAACAGGTTCAATAAAAAATGATTCAATGTCTTGAAAATTAAACTTTTTCATTGACTGTTCGAGCCTTTTGATAATACCTAAGTGACAGTTGTTAGCCGGATTTAAGGGAAGGTTTTTTTGATGCTTCAAAAAATTCCTGATGAACAGACAACTTTCGTCTGTGGCCCAAATTATTCTACCGTTTAGACCATGCACAGCCTTATCAATAACATCTGAAGATACCCCAATTTCTGCCGCCCATATCCTCGGAGTATAATCAATAATACCGGAAACATCGCAGTTGTCAGTAAGATAAAAAAATAGCAGCTTCTCGTTACTCGTCAATTCTGAAAACCAGCGATCCCGCCACTTCTCTGTTAGGGTATATCTGTATGGCATGGCTGTTTCATTGAGGTTATCATTTCCCAAAGTGGGGAAGTCAGGTCATAAAAGTTACGATCATAACGCCTCATGTTTGAAATAGTCTTGCGGTAATATATCGCGTTAGAGTGTGTTTGGCCGAATTGTTCAGCGGCCTTCTCGAGGGACAATCCAAGCCCAAGATTTAACGCAACGACATATAGCTTGCGTGCCAATACGTTTTCCCTCCTCCGTGTCTTATTTGGGCTTAAAACAGCATCCTTTTCGATCCCCGTTATTCTGCAAATCTCATTTACTATATCATCGGTCGTGTATTTACCATCATGTGGCTCGGTACTGTTCAGTTCAGCAAATTGCTTTATGCTTTTGTCATGATATGGGTTTGAAGACATATTGGAGTATGTTCTCCACCTTTCGATAATATCAATAATCTCAAACTGTTTCATAGTGATTTAAACCATTTATAAAAACTTTCAAAATCTCTTGCAATAAAATAATGTCCACCGGCCTTGTTGATATCAATCTGTACGGCCTTTTGATCTTTGGACTGAACGTCCTTTCCGATCTTTACTTCTATTGATAAATGCTTACCATCGTAAACAGCATGGATATCAGCCGTTCCCTTTCTCGTTGTTCCGGGAATATAAACGCTTTTCCCGGAACCATCGACTTCAGTCTTGCATTTGGTAACTATTCTTCCGCTCGATGTTACCCTCGTTGCAAACCCACCAGATAGGACAATAAACATAATTATAGCCTGTGTAAGACCATTTGCTTTGCTGGTCTTAAACTTTCTTGGTGCTATTGCCGCATCTGGAAGGGTTGGGTGTTCATGCTTGATCCTGGCTATCTGAAGACTTTTAAGTTCATCTAAACCATTCATCAGAACGGAAGGTCATCTGAATAGTTCGTGTTATGTGGTTCCGGTTCTGCCTGTGGTGCCGATGGTTTGAATTGCCTTTCGCCCCAATATATGGCATTACCAACAATCGGAATCGACTCCCGCTCTTCTTTGCTCAACTGATCGTACACTTCCTTTGGAACAGATATCTTAATGAAGTGCGTGTCCTTTGATCCCTCCCTTCGCTGTTTTGGTTCAATCGCATCGAGTGAAAGGTATTTGCCCTTCTCGCCAATGTATACATGGTTGGCCTTGTACGGGATAAAGTAGCCACTAACCAATCCATCCCGACCGTTTACTTCCATCTCTTTGCCTACCAGTTTGAGTAGGTCAATCTTGATACTAATGTTTGCCATAATAAGTTAAATTTAGTGTTAAAAAATCATTGAGGCCGCACCCGGAATCGAACCGAGACCTTCTGAGTACAAAACAGAGTGTCTACCATTAACACTATGCGGCCAACTTGTTACTATCAGACAAACTTACTAAAGATCACCGTAATAATTATAACAATGCTATAAAAAATTGCTAAGATAATGATTGATTTACGAACGCATTGAAAAACATATCATTCGGGTCTTGATTCAAGAAAAAGTCCGTGAAATCGGTTTTGTTGTGCCAAATGCTGTTAATTCGGATTTCCTCGTCAAATGACGGAGTGAGTTCGTCGCCGATCGAAGGCGGATCGTATTCATAGTTCACCTTAAACTCGATCCCCCGGAAGTTAAATGTTGTCATCATGTTGATTTTATTGTTTTGTTACGTCATGATAGCCGTAATTTCGTATATATACTGTTAGCCGCAACCCTAAAAGAGCCGCAGCTGTGCCGTGAAATTTTTAAAACGCTTTTCTTGTTTATCATAATATTCGGGGTCTATTTCAAAAGCCACAAAATCAAAGCCATTTTTATAGGCCGCAATTCTACTGCTCCCAGAACCCAAATGAGTATCTAAAATCAAATCCCCTTCTTTTGCGTAGTTTTGAAGTATCCAATCATACAACGCTACTGGCTTTTGTGTAGGGTGAATCTTACCCCCTTCCTCTACCAATGCTGAGTAATGCTGAAATATTCTCAAGTTCTTTCCATTCCTTACCCATGCCAACTCTCCCTCCGCAAATGATAAATTAGGGTTTTTCTTATCCCACAAAAGCCAGTGCGGTGAAGGAGGTAAGTACTGAGTAAAATAATTCCCACCCCAGATAATTTGATTTTTAGATACACGCCACAGCTCACTCCAGTAATCATCGCTGGGTATCTGATCGTCCCACTTCTTGCCTTTAGTAAACTTATGTTTCCCGCTACCCATCGTCATAGTACCCGCACCAATTCCATAAGGCGGGTCAACCACCGCTAAATCAAAATATTTGTCGTTAAAGCGTTTTAAACCTTGCACACAGTCCTCCAAATAAACAATAGACGAAGGGCAGCGGCTAACATCGGCTATAACCAATGGCGGCTGTGTGGGTGTTTGTAAGTTTATATCTTCGTTCATTCTGTATCGTATTTTGATAAATTTGTATTTCAATTACGGCACTTTTCATGTTGCCACCGTTAGGCGTAATGCTAAGTATGCGTATCTTTGTACCTTTCTATAAATTCACAAAGATTTGTTAGCATAGCATCACTAACATCTTTTTCGCCTTCATTATCGTACTTTTCAGCATCTCTCAACATTTCTAACATTGTTGAAAATTGCTTTTTTTGAGGAATAAGTGGAATCAATACTTTTCCCAAACCTCCATGTGATACTTTTTCTTCTCGTTTCAAAATCATAATTTTAGAATTTAAAAGCACATACGCCCAACAATATGTATAAAATAAAGGCGGTTTAGTGCTGGTTTATACTTTTCTACTTTCTATTAGTTTTGTGTAACCCTATTAAATCTTTAAGTTCCATAATTTTATAACTTCAATTCATCGGCTCCATTGTCGGATTCAGGGTGTGTCATGACCTCCTCTGCATAAGGCGCATCATCGGCCAAAGGATCATCTTCCTGTTCCCGGTTCACAATGTCCTCGATCTCCCGGTTATCAAGATCGCTGTCCGCTTCAATCGCCCTCAGACAATCATCTGAAATACCGGTTTTTGGCAGGGATTTAAAGGCCCGGTTAATCAAAGTCTTTTTGGCCATTTCGTTGTAATCGCTTAACCACGGAGAGGATTTACCTGACTTCACCGATTCACTACGCTGGCTTATCGCGTCAATTTCAGCCTTTGCCATGACCCCGAAAGGACGTTCACCGTTCTGAAGTATGGCACACCAATATCCACCTACCAGCGTTCCGCGATCTTCGAAGTATTTAGGCTTGTGGACAATTCCCCGGTCGGTGCCGGCTTCGACGTGGAACAGGTCATTTGAAAAAACGAGTTCGCACCATATATCCTTTACCATTCCAGACCGCAGGAGGATTTCCCGTTTGCCCATATAAGACGACCGGAAAAATAGTTTTCCCTTGTATGGTATCAGGTAGCCGAGTTTCAATTCAGGGTTAAGCGTCAACCCGGTCAACGCAACGTTGACAACGGCGTCACGAATGCTCTGCTTGTCCATTGATGCTAAGTAAGGATTCTGCCGGAATGCTTGAATAGCAAACCCAGCCTCCCGATTAAACTGCTCTTCTAAAACACCTACTTTGGTAAAGGCGTCTTTCGTTGCCATAACGATTTGCGCCGGGGTTGCTGATTGTAATTGTACGTCTGTCATGTTGTTATAGGTAAAAGTTAATAATTCGATTTTTATACCATCCGGGAGGTTCCGGTGTAGCTATGCGCCGATTCTTCCAATCTGGCATGGTGAAGGATGAATAACCCGGCCACGATTGACGTTCAAGGCAGATTAAATGAGTTTCCAAAAGTTTCATAAATAGGATTGCCCCCGGACCGGCCTCGATCACCTGTTCGCCGTTTATGGTTGTAATGTCCCACGCCCATCGAGCGGCGTCAATGATTGTAAAGTCGTATGGCGGTTGTTTTTCCTGAACCACCCAGTAAAATTTGCGCCAACGTCCGGTGATTTCGTGGTCAAAGAATTGGTACATGGCCGCCGATATGTGGTAGCCAAAATCAACGATTTGACGTTCAAAGTTTTCCGGTTTGGGATTTTCGAGGTTAGTTGTTTTCCAGTCTAAAATGCAGTTTTTTGTTTTCAGGTCTGTCCGGTATTTGAATAGACCTCCCTGATATTCGCAAAAGTGGGACTGTTCTGCCTTGCCGTTTTTGATGAAGTTGCAAATGATGGGCGAAAGGTTTTCGTCGCCCATTGATAACTGGTTAATCATTTCGTTCACGACATTCATGTGATCCTGTTTACACAGCTTTACGCCCGGATTAGCGGATAAAAACTCAATCTTTGCCGACTGGTATGCCTGTGTATCTTCGCCGTATTGCTTGCCCGTTTTAGGGTTAATTGGGCCTTCAAACGAGGTATAATTAAAATCAGTCTTATTCACCTTACAGGCTAAAGCATCGTGGTAGAGTGATCCAAATTCCAGCGCATCCGAAGTTTTATCTTCTGGATTGAGCCACGCATAACGGGAGTATTTCGGAGATACCAGATAGTTTTTGATTTGACTGCTGGAAAAGTAGTCGGAGAACTCTTCGCTACGGTGGTAGCGTTCGTTTTCAATGTTGTCGAAGATGGACGGAAGTTTCATTTGTTAAATGTTTATGATGCGAATGTAGATAACTATTTGTTACCAAAATATGATTTACCTTGCTTTAATAGATTACAATCTGCTCGATTTTTCACGAATAAAAACGGAGACTTTTACAAGTAGCGTTTTAACATCTGATAAAATCTTTTGAGCCTCTTCACCTTTTATTTCAGGCATATTTAAGCTATCTATTTGTAAAGCTAAATCAATTAACTTTGTTTTATCGGGTGCGTTTTTAGCTTTCTTTTCAGCGGCTTCTTTTATCTTACGCTCTTTTTCTTCTGCCTCGGCTTTTGCTCCTATTTCAGCTTCCAATTTATCTTTTTCGGCTTTGGCTTTTTCGGCTGCTATTCTTGCGGCTTCCTGTTCGGCTTTTAGTTTTCGTTCGTATTCTTCACGTTCTTTTTTTGCCTTTCCCTCAATTGCTTTGCGTTCCGCTTCGGCTTTTTCCCTTTCCTCTGCAAGTTGTTTTTCTTTTGCTTCGGCTTCTGCTTTTAATCGCTCGTTTTCAATTCGCATTTTTTCTTGGGCTTCCGCTTCGGCTTTTTCTCTTGCAATACGTTCTTCTTCTACCCTCCTTTCGGCTTCTATTTTATCATTGTAAGCCTTTTCAATTCCTGTAAAAAACATTTCAAAAGTTTCATCACTCATGTTTTCAAATTCAGTACGTGCCATTTCGGGAGCTACTTTTGAAACTTTTAACATTCGTTGCTGTGTTTTAAGCTCTTTTTGTTCAGCTTCAAAACGTTCTTTTGT
>CAIQWF010000156.1 GCA_903875455.1 uncultured Pseudomonadota bacterium | reverse complement strand
TTTTTTCTGCTGAACAAAAATCAAAAACAGACCTTGCAAATGTTCAGACAGCAGCTGAAAAAATTCAGTCCCTGGCTAATTGGTGTTTTTTTGCTATTTTTAATTGCCAGCGGAAAGTTAAATGTACTGTTGGCGTTAATTATTGCGGTTATCTCTGTATTTGCCCGGATTTTGCCATTTTTGCTGCGGCATTTTGCTTCACTTCAACAAATTTGGTCGCTGTTCAACTGCGCACAAAAAGAAAAAAAACACAGCGGCTCAGCTTACGGAAAATCCGAAATGAGTAAGGAAGAAGCTTATGAGGTGTTAGGACTGTCAGCCAATGCCAGTGAAACAGAGATTATTCAGGCGCATAAACGCTTGATGCAAAAAATTCACCCCGATCGCGGCGGTTCTGATTATCTGGCCGCGAAAATTAACCGTGCCAAAGCGGTTTTGCTGGATAAATAACCGCCACTCATATCGCCTAGATTTTAAACTTTTGACAGTTTCCTCCAAATAAATCGTTTTATCTTTATTTTCCAACTCATGGTTTTAGAAGTTATATGCTGATTTCTTTGCAAAAAATATCCCAGCTTTTCCTGCTATTACTATTCATACCGCTAATTTGCTGCGCTGAGGATGACAGCGCACCGGCCAAGTTTTATGACGGCTTGCCAATTCAGGCTGAAAAAACAGAAAAAACTGAAAAATCAGTCAAACATCACACAGTCAAACCGAAACAGAGTTTGGCCACTCAATTTTTGCAGTTGTTTAGCGATAAAAAAACGCCTGCTGCAAAAGAGACTGAGCCTGCGAAAGCTGATAATTCTGATGCCGAGAAGCTGGAATTAGAGCGGCCAACGCGACCACACCGTAAAAAAAACTCTCACCTGAATGATAATTCAGCTGAAAAACCGGATTTAAAATTAAATTCAGACTCAGATTCAGAAGATGAAAATTTTGAAACTTATGTGGTTGGAAAAAATGAAACTTTATATTCAATCGCATTGCGTTTTAAGGTCCCTTTTGCGCAACTTGCAGCATGGAATGCCATCACCTCACCTAACCAATTATATTCGGGGCAGAAGCTGAAAATTTTCAAGAATAAACAAAAACATAGCGATTTAAAATCAGCAAAAAAACGTTCGGAATCTGGCGAAAATCTGAGAGAAAACTCACAAAAAACTTCAATAATTTCAATTAATAACAAAAGCATGTTAAAGTTCTACTGTCACTGGCCGACCAAGGGAAAAATTATAAAAACCTTCTCTCAGACCGGTGGCAGGGGCATTGAAATTAGCGGCAGGGCAGGGCAGGCAATTAGAGCCATAGCGGAGGGAAATGTAGTGGCGGTCAGTCTTGGGATTTATGGTCATGGCGGCTTCATCGTGATTGAACATGCCGACAAGATTTTAAGTTCTTACGCTAATAACAGTCGCTCTTTAGTAAAAAACGGGCAAGCGGTAGCACAAGGTCAGATGATTGCAGAAATGGGGCGGGTAGGGCGCAAACCACCGTCTTTAGAATTTGAAATTAGAAAAAACGGCGCGTTGGTGAATCCAATGCTCTGTTTACCAAAAAAAACATGATCTGTTAGGCACCAAGCGGTGTGTTGTGGGGGGTTGAGATGAATGAAGAATTAGTTGAGTCAGTGCGAAATGATGTATCGATGATTTTTTCAGAGGATGCTTCTTTCGATATTGCTGAGTTGGATGACGAAATCGAAGTTGAAGATGAAGACATTGATTTGCCGGATGACGCTAAACTCGTTGAATTGACCAGTATCGAATTGCAGGATGACAGTAGTTTTGATGCAACCCGGATTTATTTGAACCAGTTGGCAAAGTCAAAACTTTTAACCGCCGAGCAGGAAAAATTCTACGGTAAAAAAGCCTTGCGAGGCGATGAGGGGGCTCGTAACGTGATGATAGAAAGTAATTTGAGACTGGTAGTAAAAATCTCGCGTCGCTATCTTAATCGTGGTTTGCCGTTGCTGGATTTGGTCGAAGAAGGCAATTTAGGTTTGATTCGGGCAGTAGAAAAATTTGACCCGGATCGCGGCTTTCGATTTTCAACTTACGCAACCTGGTGGATTAGACAAACTATCGAGCGAGCCATTATGAATCAAACCCGGACTATCAGATTGCCGATTCATATTGTTAAAGAAATGAATGTTTATTTGAAAGCGCAACGGCATCTGTCACAAAAACTTGACCACGAACCCACTGCCAAAGAAATTGCCAGTTTTGTCAACAAACCGGTGAAAACAGTGGAAAAAATCCTTAAGCTAAATGAGCGGATCAGCTCGGTTGATGTGGCTTATAGTGATGATTTTGAGAAGTCCATGCTGGAAACCATTTCCGATGACGAGGGCAAAACCGCACCGGAATCCTTGCAGGAAGACAGCATCAGAAAAAACATCGGCCACTGGATTTATCAATTGTCTGAAAAGCAGCGCGAAGTGATTTGTCGTCGTTATGGTTTGTGCGGCTATGAAAATGGCACTTTGGAAGATGTTGCCAGCGAACTGGGAGTGACTCGTGAGCGGGTCAGGCAAATTCAGATGGATGGCTTGAAAAGGCTGAGAGAAATTCTTGAATTCGGCGGCTATTCTTTTGAATCGATTTTTCATTAAACCCGCTTGAAACAAAGCTTGCATAGCAAACAATGAGAACTGTCTTTGGCTATAAGGCTGTTCTCATTGCTTATCCTGAACTTTTACTGTGGCTCTTGATTTGAGCAGGTAAAGTCCCGACATCCCCAGACCCGCGCCCAGCGTATCTGCCAGCCAGTCCAGAATATCCGAGGTTCGCCCGATTACAAAAGACTGATGCCATTCATCGGTGGCGCCATAAAAGCTGCAAAATCCAAACGCCAGCAAAAACGGCATGATAAACCGTTGCGCTGTGTGTCTAAAATATCGCCACGCTAACAAACTCATCACAAAATAAGCCCCTGCATGTTGAAATTTATCCTGTGCCGTAAATAATTTAGGCATCGGCAAGGACTCCTGGTCTGAAAGCCAATAAATCAAGCCACAGTAGAGAATTAATGCGATAAAATCGCGGAGCCTGTTTATTTGGCTGGCATTTAAATCATTGAGCACTTTCTTAATCTCGATAAATGAATACAACTGTTAAAACTTTAGCCTTGCTAATCGGGCTGTTGATTGTTCCCTATGCTGCTGGCGCAAGAATTGATGCAATCTTGGTAGATAAATCAGAGGGCAGATTATATCTTAAGAGTAAAGGGCAAGTTGTTAAGGCATATCATGTGGTGTTTGGGGCAAATCCTGAAGGTCACAAGCAACAGGAAGGCGATGAGCGCACACCGGAAGGGCTTTATGTTTTGGATTATAAAAATGCCGCTAGCGGTTATTATAAATCTATTCATATTTCTTACCCAAACAAGCGTGATAGGCAACTGGCAAAGTGGCGCGGCGTTAATCCGGGCGGTGCGGTGATGATTCATGGACAGAAAAACGGCTGGGGATGGTTGGGTTTTTTGACTCAGTTTTTTAATTGGACTAATGGTTGTATTGCTCTTAAGGATGCTGACATGGAAGAAGTCTGGCAGGCGGTTAAGGTGGGGACACCTATTCAGATACAGCCGTAGCTGTATTTTTAAAATTAAAACCTGACTTTAACTGCTCCGAAAAAAGCTCTGCCTGCTTGCGGCATATCGTTGTAAAGCGAGCTAATAGACGTAGGTGATGAATAATCTTTGTTCAGTAAATTGAAAATTGAAAAACTGGCTTCCCAGCCTTTAATTCCAATATCTGCCACTGTCAGTGCAGTATTGATCAAGCCATAACCGGCAGTATTTTTTCGGGTATCGCCAACTGAACGACTGGTGCTGCCTTTTAGCAACGTATCAATATAAAAATTGACATGGTCGGATAACTCCAGATTCGCCATGACATTTGCACGATGTTGTGGTGTATTGGCCAGACGTTGACCGTGATCGTCTTTAGTATCTTGAAATACATAATTGAAAGACAAATAAGTGTTTTTGGCAAAACTGTATTTGCTTTCCAGTTCTATGCCACGAGCGGTGAGTTTATCAGAATTTTGGTATTGCTGAATGCCGCTGGACAAAGGCTGCAAACTGATAATGTGGTCGATGTGACTTTGATAAAAAGTAATCTGGCTTTGCAAGGCATCGGCAAAATGGGCGGAAAAGCCTAACTCGAAGGTTTCAATTGATTCCGGCGACAGACTGGGATTTCCTAATAAAGCGGCATTATTAACCAGGGTAGTTTCACCAAAAGAGGGGGCACGAAAGGCGGTGCCGTAAGAAAACCGGAAAGCATAGCCCTTGCTGATTTCCCAGTTCAGGCCGACTCTGGGATTAAAAGTGCTGCCGAAATCGCTGTAATCATCAAACCGCGCCCCTGCCACCAACCGTAAATTATCAAAAATATCCCAAATATCTTGAGCGTACAGACTCCAGACAAAACGTTCTGTGGCGATTCCCCACGCCGCTACGGTTTGCAGGTTATTAGGGGACAATCCCGCTTGTGCAACCGGATGAAACTGGCTTTGCTGTTCGGCGGAAAAACCTAAAATTGCGGTATTGTCAGGATTCAGACGATAAGTGAGCTGGGTTTCGCCTTTCAGCTTGGTATTCTGGATTGCGGCTTTAAAATACAGGTTAGGCTGCAACTGCCAGAGATTATTAAAGCTAAACGCGCTATAGCTGAGTTTGCTGTCAATGGACAACTCATTGGTAAGGTCAGCCTGATATGCGGCCCTGATAAAATAATCGTTATATTCCAACTGCGAATCAGGGCCAAAACTGCCAAAACCAATAAAAGCGCCGGTTTTTTTGTTGATAAACCGCCCATCCAGTTTGAAACCCTTATATTCAGCGTTCCAGCCTAAATCATAACGTTGCTCATAAGGTTTGCTATAACCGGGCGCAGAAGTAGGCACGGGAGTTTTTTCGGTGATTAAGGCGCGAATCCCGTCAGTGTCAGCAAAATGAAAATCCGCACCGACTTTTAAGCCGTCAAAATCTTTACCCGCGACTAAATGATATTGCTGACTGGCAAAACTGCCGCCGCGAGCGGTCAATTCAACGCCATTTAAATCTTTAGGCTCTTTGGTGATAATGTTAATCACCGCCAGAAACGCATTGGCCCCATACAGCGCAGAACCACTGCCACGCACCACTTCCAGCCGTTTGATGTTGTCAATGGGCAGGTCATCATAAACCCAGGTGCCGCCAGAATTTTGCAGATTGTGATCTAGCGGGTGCCCGTTCAGCATTAACAATACTTTTTCAGAAAAAGCAGTTTTAACGCCTCGTGCTTCAATTTCTCTGAAGCCATATTCGGATTGAGTAATTCCAAGACCCGGCACAACCCGCAACACATCCAATAAGTTTCGCGCTCCCATATTGCGGATTTGCTGCTGCGGAATAACAGTCACTGTGGCAATCGATTTATCAACATTTTCCAGGACTCTCGAAGCCGTTGTTGTATAAGAATATGCCTCATGCAGAGCTTTCAGTTCTTCTGCCAGAGCAAGGTCTTTTTCTGCCGCAGCCAGCAAAGGAAAAAATGTGATTATTAATGCGCTAAGGCTGTTTTTTCTCATTAGTATTTAGGTCTGTTGATTAAAATTCGATGCTTAATTCACCAAATAAACTTCTACCGGGACTTGCAGGCATCGTGTTGACTCTCCTGCGGTTAAATTCAGGATAGTAAATTTTTTCATTCAGCAGATTGTCCAGATAAAAGGAAAAAGTGACGTGTTTGGCAAAGTTTGAACCGATTAAGTCGTCCAGCCGGTAATTGCTGTTGACTGTGAGATAGTGATAACTGGTTGCGGGCGGATTGACTTGCAAAGCCGTTGGAAAAACTTTTGCCTTGCTAAAAAAAGTGTCAAACACGCTAATTTGTAAAGCCGCTGTCACATCATAGCTTAAGCCGATTTTGGCCATGTGATTAGGAACCAGCGTGGCATTATTTGAACCGTTGATAGTGTAATTGGTCTGAAAGGTATAGGAGCCTGTCCAATTGAGTTTGCCAAACAGTTTGGCTTTGTTTTCTAGTTCAAGACCTTTGAATATGACACTGCTGGTATTGGCAAAGGTTCTGACAACCGGAGCAGGCACTGAGATTCTGTCAATTAAACCGGATTGTCTGCTTCTAAACGCGGTTAAAGAGGCCTCATAATTTTTACTGTGATAAAAAACCTGCAAGTCTATGGTTTCAACATGTTCAGGCTTTAACTTGCTATTGCCTACCAGAATGCCGGGATTATTCGATGCTAGCTCAAGTGCAGCAGGCATTCTGAACGCTTGGCTATAAAGTGATTTAAAGCCGATTTCTGGGGTAAGTTCATAAACCAGCCCCAAGCGTGCTACTTTGCCGTCGTCTGCGGCAACACCTGATTGTTCAAATCGCAGCCACTGTCCGCCAATGTTAAGTTTTAAATTATCAAAAATGTTGTAGTTGATTTCGCCATACAAACTGCTTCTGAAATAACGATAAGGCAAAACGTTATAGATGGTAGTTGGGCCATTGACTAACGACTCGTAACCTTTTTGCCATTCAACCGTTCCGCCGATTGACAGATTCAAGGAGTTATCAAAAAAGTTAAAAAAATGGGTCTGTTCCAATAACAGGTCGGAGCTATTAATCGGAGACAATAAGTCTTGCCCGGCGAATCTGACATAAATGCTATTGTTTGAACGGTTGTAGGTGATATTTGATTTTACTTTCCAATGCGGGTTGAGTTCTTTTTCGTGGCCTAAATCGGCAAACAAGCGGTTATTTTCGCCAGGATAGTTGTTGCCAATGGTGGCCGCCGGTCCCCAATGATTTTCATAAGTGTGGGCAAAGAAAGTATTAAAAGTAAAATCCTGCCATTTTCCATACAGACTGACGCTGGCTTCATCCTCATCGCGGTGAAAACTGCTGGGTTTATTTAACTCATCCTGGGCATTGAACAGCCAGCCATTGCTGTTGTGATAACGCACCGCGCCGCCGACAGAGGCTTGCTGATTTTTCCAGGCAAATTCGCTTTCAACCTGGCCGGTGGTATAGCTGCCATAGCGACCTCTGAGAGTGAGTTTATTGTCTTCCTGTTTTTTAGTGACAATATTAATTACGCCTGAATAAGCATTGGTACCATAAAGCACTGAGCCGGGGCCGCGAATAACTTCAATTTGCTCGATTTGGTGAATGGGAAAACTGCGTAATACCGTTTCATTCAAGCCGCCGTAAACACTGTCCCGAAACGGTCTGCCGTTGATTAGAATCAAGGTATGGCTATTGACGTGAGTAAATAAATCACCGCGCACCGAAGCGATGCCATGCAGCCAGCTATAAGAACTCGCGCCGTAAATGCTGGTAACCCGGTTTAAAACATCGAACAGACTATTGCCGCCATAGCGTTCAATTTCTTCATGTGTCACTACGCTGACAATCCCGGCTGCCGTGTTTCGGTTTTCTTTTTTCTTGGAAACAACTTCTATTTTTTCAGCTTCCAGCCATGCCAAATCTGCATTCAGTGCCATATCTTCTGCGGCATAAACAGGATGGCAGGCAGCCGAAAACAGCATCAAGAGACTAAAGTTTTGTCGCATTTTCAAACCACGTTTTGAGTGTTGATAGCTGTTCATTATTTTTTATCCTAAAACTCAATTTCCAGTTCGCCAAAAATCATGCGGCCAGGCAGACCGGGAATTGAATTAATCACCCGGCGGTTAAACTCAGGATAATAGACTTTTTCATCCAGCAAATTGTCCAGGTAAATCGAAAAAGAAGCTTTTTTATGCGGATTTAAATCCAGCAGCCGATTTAGCCGGTATTGCGTATTAATGGTTAAATTATGATAACTGCGCGGCTGCGGATTAACCATCGCAATCATTGGGTTGAAAGCGCTGATAGAAGTAGGTTTGCTAAAGTAAGTATCAAAGGCGCTGATGCGTAAATCCTCAGTGACATCATAACTGGCACCGACTTTAAACATGTGTTGGGGTGCAACCCCTGCGGTCTGGCCGGTTTTGGTGTGACTGGTCTGGAAAGTATACGAGCCTTGCAATTGCAAAGACTCAAGCGGCTTTAATTTGGTTTCAAATTCCAGACCTTCAAATTTGGCACTGCCGGCATTGACGAAAATCAGTGCATTGGGATTGCTACAAACAGGATTATTGCCACACAAGGCACGGCTAATCAAATGCGATTGGCGACTGCGAAAAGCTGTTAACGAAGCCTGGTAATTTTTACTGGCATAAAAAACCTGCGCATCGGCTGTTTCAACATGCTCAGGCTGCAAGTTGATATTGCCATACAGCACATTCGGGGCATAAGTGCCGATTTCAGCCGCAGCGGCAAACCGAAACGCCTGACTGTAAAGCAGTTTTATTCCAAACTCGGGGGTGACTTCATACACCAGTCCCAGTCTGCCAACTTTGTCAGCAACAACTTTTTTTCGGGCTTTGTCCAGGTTTGCGCCCTGTAAATATTCCACCCGGTTCCATTGGCCGCCGAAATTCAATTTTAAATTGGGCAAAATCTGATAACTGGCTTCAGTGTATAAGCTGGTTTTGTACTGGGTCGCTTCCTGTAACGGCGGCGGCGCGGCAACTTGCCAGGCTCGGCCCGATTGCCATTCGATTGAAGAACCGAATAAAACGTTCAGTTTTTTGTCGAAAAAATTAAAAAACTGGGTTTGTTCCAGTAATGCCACATTCTCATGAGCTTTATAAAGTGTTGTTGTGTAAGGAGTGGGGTTTGGCAGCGGAAAATTATGCCCGACATAGTTATAAGTGAAATTCAGCTGCGACCGCCAATGCGAGTTAAATTCGTTGGCATAGCCAAGATCAATAAAAACTTTTTTCTCTTCGGTAATCTGGCCTTTTCCTACAGGAACCGCCCCCCAGTGATTGTTCTGACTGCGGGCCAAAAAACTGTTGAAGGTAAAGCCGCCCCATTCAGCGGAAAAACTGCCGCTGACCGCATCCTCATCAACCCGGAACTGAGTTGTTCTGCGATCTTCGCCTTTGGCAGAAAACAGCCAGCCATCGCTGTTTTTATAACGAACTGCGCCGGAAGTTGAAAATTCTTCATTTTTATAAGCATACTCGGTTTCAACCTGTCCGGTGTTGTAAGTGCCATAACGGCCGCGCAAAGATACGCCGTTCGGCTGGTTCTTTTTGGTGATGATATTAATCACGCCGGTATAAGCATTGGTGCCATATAAAACTGAACCCGGGCCACGGATAACTTCAATTTGTGCAATATTGTGAATCGGAAACTCGTGATAAATGCTGCGGCTTAAACCGGCAAAAATATTATCCCGCATGGGTCTGCCGTTCATTAAAATCAAAATGTGATTATTGATGTGGGTCGATAAATCGCCGCGCATGGAAGTGGTGTTGTACTGCCAGACATGCGAACCTGCGGTGTAGATACTGGTAACGCGGCTAAGTAATTCCTGCAAATCGTTGGCGTTGTAGCGTTCTATTTCTTCGCTAGTTACCACGCTGACTATGCCGGCGGCGGAATTGATGTTTTCTTTTTGTTTGGAGGCGACTTCAACCTGCATCAAATCTTCAATCGGCATTTTTAACAGCTTATCCATATCTGTTGCAGTGCCTTCCGTGGCATAAACCAAATGCTGCGGTGCAGTGATTGCAGCAAACAGCAACAGGGTTATGAAATGGCGGTGCATGATGTGCTTCTTTTAGTTTCCAAATTGATAGCTAAAACCGGCGCTGACAGTTCTTGGGTCTTGCGGGCTGGCTACCATGGAACCTGTAGAATCGCCGGTATTGTAATATCGGTTATCAAATAAATTGCTGACATTGACAAACAAAGACAAATTATTAATCACTTTGGCAGTGGCGAATAAGTCAACCCGCAAATAATCAGGAATGGTTGGCAAAACATTTGGATTGTTTGCTTCACCCTTAATCCATGTGGTTCTGCCTATCCAATATAATTTTGGCGTAATCGTGTATCTGTCCTGATAAGTATAGGTTAAACCCAATTTAACTTTATGGTTGGCAACGGCTTTGTTGCACAAATCAAATTTGTTCCAAGCCTCCCCAACCCCAAAACAGTTTTATGCTATAGCAACTGT
>CAIQWF010000155.1 GCA_903875455.1 uncultured Pseudomonadota bacterium | reverse complement strand
GGCAACCAATTTACTAAACTGCCTGAATCCATCAGCAAGTTGACGAATTTGGCTGAGTTATATTTAGGACGCAACCGACTCACCGAACTGCCTGAATCTATTGACAATCTGACTAATTTGACTAGGTTGAAATTATCCTACAACCAGCTTACCAAACTGCCCCAATCTATTGGCAATCTGACTAATTTGACTTCGTTGGAATTAAATGACAACCAACTCACCAAACTACCAGAATCCATTGGCAAGCTGACGAATTTGCCCAAGTTAGATTTAAAACGCAACAAACTCACCGAACTGCCTAAATCTATTGGCAATCTGACTAATTTGACTGAGTTAAGTTTATCCAACAACAAACTCACCGAACTGCCTGAATGGATTGGCAATCTGACTAATTTGACTAAGTTGTTCTTAAATGACAACCGACTCACCGAACTGCCTGAATCTATTGGCAATCTGACTAATTTGACTATGTTAAGTTTATCCAACAACAAACTCATCGAACTGCCTGAATCTATTGGCAATCTGACTAATTTGACTTGGTTGTGGTTAAATGGAAACCAACTCACCAAACTACCAGAATCCATTGGTAATCTGACCAATTTGACTGATTTGGGGTTAAGTGACAACCAACTAACCAAACTACCAGAATCCATTGGCAAGCTGACTAATTTGAGAGGCTTGAGGTTAGGTAATAATCCTATTAAATCCCTTCCCCCTGAATTAAGCCATCTTCGCAAAGTGACCAAATTTTATTATTAAACCATTCCGTATGCAAGAACTCCTAAAACGCCTCGAACTCATTAAATCCGCCATCGCGCTGGAAGATGACGAACTGATTGCCCTGCAAATCAGCAAAATAAAAACCCTTGCCTACGATGCCAAAGTCACCACCATTTTAAACCTGCTAAACCAGCATGACTTTGCCCAGGCAGTCCAGGCAATTGAACAATACCTTGCCGATAATAACGGACTCGTCGCCTATCAAGACAAAGAACTACAAGCTCTAAAACTGGCACTGAAACTGCTCGAAAAACTACTACAACAACTTACCGAGCAAAAAAACGACCTTGACCTTGAAATTGACGACTTTAACCGTGAATACAGCCTTACACTGGGAGCAATCATCCAAAAAATCCTGAACTTGCGAAAGGCAATACTCCAGCAAAAAGTTCAGGCCAAAGAAAACCTGTTTCAAGCCAAAAAAGCCGCCTTTGAAGCAGCAAAAGCCCACGTTGAAAACATCAGACAACAAGCCGAAGCCTTAAAAGAAAAACTGGAAAACCTGGATGAATTCAGCGATGACTATGACACGGTTTATCAGGAATATGAAACCCTTAAACAAACCTTAAACCAGCAGGAACAAGTCTTAAACGAAAAACGCAAAGAAGCCAAAGAAGCTAAAGATGAGCTGGAAAGTGATCCCGCAAACACCGAATACAAGGAAGCCATTCATGATTCAGAAGCCTTTGAAAAAGAATATGAAGTTTTTATTGCCGAAGATAGCTATGCGCTGGATGAAGCACAGCAAAAGGCATTAAAAGCCGCCTATCGAAAAGCCTGCTGGCTTTGCCATCCTGATATTGTCTCTGATGAATTGAAAGAACAAGCCGACAAAATCATGGCTGAATTGAATGTGGCAAAAAAGAAAAATGATTTGGCCAGAGTGCTGGAAATTCTCCACGCTTTGGAATCAGGCGAAAGCTTTGGCGTTGCCAGTGATACTGAAAACAATAAAGAACGGTTAAAAGAAAAAATTGCCGAGGCGCGGGAAAAAGTCCGCCTGCTGGAATTGGCCATTGCTGAATTGCAAAAAAGCGAAAGCTATCAGTTAATTCAGCAACTGGAAGACAGAAATGCCTATTTTGAGCAGTTGAAAACCCAGCTTGAAAAAGAGCGTGAACGACTGGAGCAGGAGCTTAGACAATTAAAACAGCAACCGCCTGATGATGATTTTTATCCGGCGTGTAGCTCAGAACTCAGTGAGGAAGACTGGGAGGCATATCACAACATACAGGACTCGGCAGCAAATGACGAAATTGATAATTACTGGCAGGAAGAGTTTTGATGAAGGAAAACATCGAAAGCTTTTTTACTCTGTGGGCAATTATCCTGTTTCTTAATCAGGTTTTTCTTTTTCATGCCTGTTTTTCGCCTGCTTGCTTGTTGGCAGCGTTACCGCATACAGGGCTTATTGCCTTTTTTTTCTTTCGGGCTGGCAACAAGAAAGATACCAAAATCCCTGAAAAACAAAAGCCACCCGTAGAACCGCCACCATCACCGCCCCAGTCTGCATTTCGAGCAGAATTTGAAAAGATACTGTCTCAAACAATTGTTCTTGAACCCGAAACCAAACCGGTAGAAACCGATTTTTTTAAACAAAAGGGCGACAGCTACGAAAGATTTATTGGCAAAAAATTTGAGGAAAAAGGCGATTTAGTGATTTATAACGGCCTAATCAAAGGCTATGAGGATCAAGGCGTTGATATTGTCTGTATTTCCACTGCTTCAAAAACCATTAATTTAATTCAGTGTAAAAACTGGACTAAAATGCGAATGACGCTTGAACTGTTGCAAGAGGTTTATCAAAAGCTTGAAGATTATAATTTTGATTGCCTGAGCTTTTCGGTTGAAACCATTAATCAGCATCAAAAAAGTTATCCTGATGTTTATTCAACCCTGTTGAAGACCCGAAATAACTTGCCTCAATTTACGATAAGAAAAACCCTGTATCTTGCCTCGGAAAAGGTGGTTGATTTAGAAATTGGGCGGTATTTAACCATGATCTCCCCAACGATTTTTAGGTATAAAGATATGAAAATCGTGATGAAGTCGGAGTAAAAAGCCATGTTTTTAACACATGCCTAATTTTAAACTAACCCTCTCTACTGTCATTGGCTGTTAAGTTGCTCAATCGGTTAATAGCTTTTTTTTTCAGTTCAAGAGCATCTTTCCAGGCGTCTCTAATTTGACCATCTTCCCTGTATAAATTAATAAGTTCTTGTTCATCATGACTTATTGTTGATGATTCTTCTGTTCCCATCAAAATGTAATCTGTGGAAACATTAAAAAGCTGACTTAGTTTCATAACCAAGTCAGTTGTTGGAGTACTTCTGCCGGATTCAATAGCAGAAATCGCTCCATAGTTTAAGTCAAACATTTTCCCTAGTTCCGTCTGATTCAAACCATGTTTTTTTCTTAGGTTTTTTATTCTATTTCCAATACTCATTTCTTAGTTTTATTGTAATAAAACAATATAAATTTGATAAAAACATCTTTTTATTGCAAAATAAGTCTTAACCGTTTTATAACAGAGGCTTAAACCATGTCACCCCAGCCAGGTAGTGCGGCTAAGGTCGTGCTGGTATTTGTTGCTGTCTTTTTTCTGGCGATTATCGCCATCGCCTGCACATTCTTCTATGAATTCCTGCAAGCCTACAAGACAGAACTCAACCGCGCACTATTTTACACGCTGCTCTGCTTCGGCGGCTTAATCCTGCTGGCCTTCGCCTCGGCCACTGTTTATGGCGTCGCCCTGTTAGTTCTGCACTACCAAAGCAAACGCCTCTACAACCTGGAACGGCAACAAACCCTGCAAGCGGTTTGCAACACTAACCGGCTGTTTGAAGTCACCGCCAACCAGATTGCCGCCGGACAAATTTACCTGACGGAACAACGCACCGAACAAGGCACGGTCAGATTCAAGAGTTTGCCTAGGCAACCTAAATTCCCCCTTGAATCACCTTTGGCATTACCCGAACCTGAACCCCAGGAACTGAAAACCACGTTGTTAGCCGATATTAGCGACTGCCAACGTTTACTGATTGTCGGAGCCAGCGGCACCGGTAAAACCTCGTTGCTGCTGCACATCGCCCAAGACCGCCAACAACACGGCGATTTGATTATTCTGGATTCCAACGGCAAAAAAGGCAAGTGGGGATTGTATCCGGTCATCGGCTTGGGCTACAACCATCAAGCCATCAAAGAAGAATTATTGCGCTTAAATGAAGTTCTCAAAAGCCGTTTTGATGAATATGCCTTTGGCGATGTGAACGAACGCGAACACCCGTTAATCACCATCATTGCCGATGAATGGCACATCATCAGCACAGAAATCAAGGACTTGGCCGATTTAATCCGCCCCATTTTAACCCAAGGCCGAAAGTTGAGCATGGATTTGATTGTCGGCAGCAACGGCGCGACCGCGAAAAGTTTAGGCTTGGCCGGTGAAATGGATTTGGTCAACAACTTTGAAGCGATTTTGCGCTTAAGCAAGGTCAAGGATAACCGCCTGGTCGCAGTGGATTTTGGTGAAGGCGAAGTGTTGTATCAACATTGCGGCGCGTTTCATTCGCCACTGCCCAGCCATCACCCCACCGTTTCTGTCAGCCAGGAATTTCAAAACACCCTGAACAACATTCTGAACAACCCCGTCATTCAGGACGATTTAATCAGAGAACAAAAAATTATCGCAGGCTATCACCAGCTAAAAGCCGCGAATGCATTCAGCCTAAATCAATTGGCTTTGTTGGTATTTGGCAAAAAAGGAGGCACCTACACCGACCAGTTAAAAGCGGTTTTAAAGGCCAATAACCTAAGTTTTTAACCGTGAGTCTCACACTGTGAGATGAATGAAATCAATAGTTTAACTTATGAGAAGGCTGTGAAGGTGTGAGAGAAATCTCACAGGAATTTTGCATTAAATACTTAATTACAAATAGATTATCTCTGGTAAAACGACTTCCCATACTGGAGTTTTTATGCCCTCAAAAGTTGTTTGCTTCCGTTCTCTGACATGAATGGCCGCAACCTGTACCACAATGATTTTGCCAGAAGGTGGCTGAAAGACTTTGGCCATTCGGGTGACTGTTTCTCCTTGTAAAGTAGCCAATTCCCAACCTGGTTTTCCATCGCTTCGAGAACGTAGTTGTAAAGTAGCACCAACATCTAATCTGGAAATTGTGCGATGAATCGGGTGATGGATGGCGAAGCATCCAGGCCAGTCCAGCCACACATGCTTCAGTTCTGCCTGCCAATGGTGCTGAACTTCCGCTGTAACCAGTTGTGCCAGTGGAGGGGAATTTTTTACAGCATAATCGTTAATATCTTTGATAAAAACATGTTGACCGTTTTTTTGTGTCATCAGTGTCAAGGTTTTGCGGGCGCGGGTCATGGCAACATAAAACAACCGCCTTTCTTCATCATTGGCTTGTTGCCAACCGCCACTATCCAAAATCAACACATGGTCAAACTCCAAGCCCTTGGCTCGATGTGCTGTCAATAACTGCACGGGAGCATGACGGTTATCACTGGCCCCGCTTTGACTACCATTCCCAAATTCATACAAGTTTTCTATCAGGTCGCTCACAACCTGCTGACAACCAGGAGCTACTGCCTCAGCATTGCTAATAAACTGGGCAAGCAGAGCTTGATAAGGATGTTCCAATAAAGTGTTTACCGACTGCCCAAAACGGTATTTAAACCAGCGCGACAAACTGCCCCAACGTAACAACAACCGTTTTTTAGCTGCAGTGCGCTGCTGTCCGCGTAATAACCGTAAGAGCTGATAACCTTCACGGGGTTGGTGCAATGCCAATAAAGTGTCATCACGCAAGAGCCGGGTTGGAATTTTCTGCTGTCTGCACAAAGCTTCTAATGGTTCCAGCATCTTCCATTCACGGGCAATCACAGCAAATTGGCCAAAGTAGCAAAGCTCACCCTGATTTTTCAGGCGGTTCAAACGCAATAACTCCTCCAATGCTAATTGCGCTTCACTGAAAAGGTCGGCAGGTGTTTCAATAATCTGTACCCGACCTTGTGTCAATCGGTCTAATTTGGCAAATTCGCCACCTTCTGCCTCGTTGCGGCGGGCATGGTTGACTCGTAACTGTTGTTCTGATTTTAAACGGTTTTGTGCCTTGTTAATCAGTGCATTGGCACACTGAATAATGGCTGCAGTAGAGCGGTAGTTTTCCAGTAAATAACACTTCTGGGCTTGATAATCTTCAGCAAACTGTTTGATAAACTGGGCATCTGCCCCACCAAAAGCGTAAATGTTTTGGTCATCATCGCCCACCGCCAGTACTGATAGTTTATCTTCCTCAGCATTGAGCCGCCGTCCGGCCAAAGTGCTGATTAGTTCGTAATGCTCTGCATTAATATCCTGATATTCATCCACCAGCAAATACCGTAAACCTGACAACAACCGGTCGCGTTGCACAGCCGCCCCAACCTCATCGCCTTGCTCAGCTTTTTGCAATTGTGCGGTAGCATTTTTGATAACCGCTGAGAAATCCACAGCTTCACCTCGTTCAATCGCTACCGCATAACTGGTGCCGGTAAGACGCATCGCCAAACTGTGTAAGGTTTGCACACAAACACCGGCGGCATCATGCCCGACCAACGCCCACAATCGCTTGCGAATTTCAACCGCTGCAGCACGGTTATAGGTTAGCACCATGATTTCTTCCGGCGCAGCCATCGCTTCACGCAACAACCAGGCAACCCGATGCACAATCACTTTGGTTTTTCCTGAACCTGGACCTGCCAGCACCAAAAAATTACTCTCTGGCGGTGCTGCAACAATGGCTTGTTGTTCCGGGTTTTGCAAACTGGTTAAAATCCGCCGGTGGGAAATTTCAGTAGTTGCCATATCCAAAACAGACTGCCGCCCGGCAAAGTAACGGCGAATAAAATCTGTATGATCCATACTGAAATAATTAACCACAAACGCCATTGCTTCCTGAATTTTGCCCAATCCTAACCGGGCATATTCAGCCATCACATGTACCTGAATAATCTTGTCTTTATAATGCAAATCAAGTTCGGCATAGTCGGATTTTTTAAACTGTCTGCGCCGTGCTTCTGGATTAAGCTGTACTGTCATCGCGGTACGAAACACGGCTTTACCTTGCGCCAAATGCAAAACTTCATTGCTATTCAAATAAAGCAACGCGGATGACAGGGCGACATACCAATCTTTGATCGCTAAATCCTGCAACGATAAATCTGCCTGTAAAGCCGCCTCCAGCTCCCCTTGCTTACAAACGACTAATAAATTGTTACCTTGACGCTGAGAAAGAAAATAATTGACCAGCGCGTGGGCAAACTGCATTCGTTTGTGGCGAATATGGTCAATGTTTTGCCAGTTCCGTAATAGTTTGATGTAACGGGTATCCTGACCTGCTGGACGTAAAGCAAAAAAACCTTGCTGGCCATGATTGTTGCCGAATGCTTCAGCAAATGATTTTAACAATCGGGACAATTTATCAGGCTCTAAATCAATTCCTGCCTCCCGCCGCAAAATGTCACACAATCTGCGCATGTTCAAAATCTGCCATTCTCCCTGAACAACATCAGGGGCTTCAATCCGCAAGCAGTTTATTAAACTGTCTTCCAACTTTTGCAGGTTTGTTAATCGTTCAATGGTATCGGGTTCACGATAGAGTGTTACACCAATTTCAGTATCATTAGACACTAACTTAAACCGATCCAAATCACGCAGAATTTGCATCACTCTTTTGGAATCCTGACCGGTTGCCAGCATTAACTCATCGGTGCTAATGCCTTCATCGTCATCACTATCCATCAGGTATGACAACAGAGCAAGATAAGGCTTGATGTCAGCATTGTTATCAAGCTTTTTCTCCAATAAGGTCTGGGCTTCTTCAAAACTACTGACTTTTAAACTGCCTGGAAATACCCGAATATGATTTTCCTGCCGCTCCAGCAAACGGGCTTCTTCCAACCATGCGATAGCAATGCGCACTTTGGTATCCGTATCTGTAGCTTCCGGGTTAAGATTTTGCCGGTCAGGAATCTCCAACAAAATTTCCCCTGTTGTCAGCACTACTGAACCTTCGCTGCGGTCTTTACGTTCGATGCTTCTTACCGCTTTTAAAATGGAGTTAATGTCATGCTGATTTAGTCTGGAATTGCGCAGCAACCGAAACTGTATATCAAGGTCAGCATCATCATAGAGCAGAATACAACGTGCCGGGTCTTGATCGCGTCCAGCACGACCGGCTTCCTGCAAATAATTTTCCAGAGAGCCTGGCGTATCAAAATGAATGACCAACCTTACATCAGCCTTGTCCACGCCCATCCCAAAAGCATTGGTGGCAACAATCACCCGCAATTCGCCGTTAATAAAGCCTTCCTGCACTTGCCGTTTTTCTTCGGGCAGCATCCCACCATGAAAATAGCCACACGCCAGTTCTGCTTGTTGTAAAAACTCAGCAATATCCTCCACCGTTTTTTGTTTGGCGCAAAATACGATAGCTCCCCCTTCTTCTTGGAGAGCCTGTTTCAATAAATTAAGGGTTTGCGATTTTTTATTGGGGATAGGAACAGCCTGCACCTCGTAACTGAGATTATCTCGACTAACCCCACCGGTTAAACATTGCAGGTTAATTTTTAAACGACTGGCAAAATGTTCCACAATATCTTCTACCACATCCGGTTTAGCGGTTGCTGTAAAACAAAATACGGGGGATGGATTGTCTTTTTGTTTGTTCTTAATAAAGCGGGATACATACAGATAATCAGGACGAAAATCATGTCCCCATTTTGATAAACAATGCGCTTCATCAAATACCCAGGCAGCAATTTCGCGTTGCAACAAGGAAGATGTAAAAGCAGGACTTCTAAACTGTTCAGGGGCAACAAAAATTAGCCCTAAATCCCCTAAGCGCAGTTTATTTAAAGTCATGCTACGCTCTAACGGATTCAGCAAACTGTTTAAATACCCGACACAAGTGATACCGCGTGCCTCCAGATTATCAACTTGGTCTTTCATCAACGATTGCAGCGGGGAAATAATCACTGTCAAACTGCCACTGCGGTAAAAACGGGCTAAAGCAGGCAATTGGTAACATAATGACTTGCCGCCGCCGGTTGGCAAAATGGCTAAGGTAGGAATGCCAGCAAAGCCATTTTCAACAATCGCCTGTTGCAGTGACTGCCCTTCTTCTGTTGTTGGTGTTGCTCGAAACTGGTGAATGCCCGGAAAATAACGGGGTAATAGTTTCAGCAAATCATGTTGTTCCTGACACCAGAGGCATCCTGGATGAGAGCAGGGAGTGTCCCGCAATAAGACAATCAACTCCTGCGTTTTAGGAAAAGTCATTCTGACCCAGGGAGGTAATATTGAATTGCCACCTGCAACCCTCAACCATGCCAAAACATAGGCCAGTGGCTTATGCCAGACAGCATCAGATAAAAACTCATTCAGTACCTGCTGTTGTGCAGTCAGACAAACTTTTCCACTTGTTGCATTTTTCCATGCTGTTTGCGCTTCCAACATGGACGGTCGTAACGCGCCGCGCAACGTGGCAAACAGGCTGGAAGACCCTTTACCATTTTCAGACACTAACAGAAAGTGTAAACACAACGTCTCATCAGAATGTTCAGCAACCCGCAATTTCAAGGCTTCAAACTGATCCTGAAACAACTCATAGGCTAGTTCAGCATCACGTAACGGATTGTTGCGGGTGGTGGTGCAAAGTTTATAGTCTTTGACCAGCCGATGATAGGGGCTTTGTGGAAAGGCAATGGGAGAAAGTTCCAGAGTATCCACCAGTGGCAACTGATGAAGCTTCAGCTCAGGATAAAGTGACAGCAAGGCAGGCTGGTCAAAGCCGATTAAGTTGTGCCCTAAAACAAACGCCGCCCCTTCAGTGATTTTATCCAGTTCTGCAACCAGATGAGCCGATTTGCCGGAAATACGCAATTTTTCATCAGTATCAGGGCGAAAAGCGCCGATTTCGCGTAAATGCAACCTATCCTTGTGATGGGTTTCAATATCAAGGCAGAGGCATCGTGCCTGTGCTTTTTCTGTCATTATGTTAGTTTATTGTTTTGGTTATAAAACATTAAAAGAGGTTAACAAAAATTGTCAGGGCCACCTACCCTCTCCACTCAAACGAATTTTTCAAACTGTTCATGAAACTAAACGAATTGCTGTTTTGTTGGTCATTTTACTTCTCAACAATGGTTTTACCTATCGGAGCCAAAGCAATACCTGCCAGTTTTAAATGCTCTTTGACAACCCCGCCTAATATAAACCACAAAAGATTGCCAATTGTTTTCATTTTAAAAATTTAACCAACTTGTTTGCGGGCTTCTTCATATTTTTGCATCTGTTTTTGGTACATAAAATCATCATACTCCTTTTGCGATTTAAAGCCCTGCCGCTCCCAAATCTCCTGAACTTTCTTTTTAACAGGTTTTTGCACTACCTGTTCCTGCTCTAACTCCCAATCATGCCCCCAATCGTTTTTTAACGCATTCGCCAGAAACCCTGCATACGATTTTCCCGCCTTTTCATTGCTGTAACGAATATTGCGTTTCACATAGTCCCTACCCTGCTTCTTCTCATACTCAATAATGGCCGATTTAACGGTCTTTTTGCTTTGGTGCGACTCAGGTACCAAAAATAGTAACTCGTCGATTACAGGCGATTCTGGCGCATTTAAATTGGCAAATGCGGTAGGAGGTTTGGCAAGAGTTGTTTCTTCAAGTAAGGAAGTTTGGCCACATAGCAATGTTTGGGGTAAGTCTCTGGCAAAAATCCGAAAACGTATCGCCCCTACCCTTCTGCCATATTTGATTTCATCGAACTCAAAGTAAAGGTCAGCTTTTTCCTTCAGTTCTTTTTGAGTGACCAACAAAATATATCGGCGAAAATCACCATATAACTCATATTGACTCTTTGCTATCCCCAAAATTTCCCTTAAAAGACTTAATTCCAGTTCACGCTCCCTTAGTTTTTCGTACTGCTTGAGTAAATTGTATATCCGCATGGAATATTGACTTCTAAAACTCAACAGCATTTCCAGCTTGCAGGTTGTAAAGTTTGATTTAAGCTGCAGCAAATACGGTTTCAGAAGTGGATCAAAACAAAGTCTTACACACCCCTCCCCTTCCACATATTTAGCAGATGACACCCAGTTTGTCTGAACCAGTACACCAGGCTCCTGAATCTCCAAAACACGGGTTAGCATATGTTTGGTGGTCTTTTTGCATTCTGCATAAACATGATTTTTATTAATTCCCATAAATTCAGCAAAGTCGTTAATGCTGATTCGGTATTCCTTAAAATCATCATCCCCTGGCTGAATCTGGGCAATCATTGATAACAAAAGTCTTTGCTCACCTAAAGGAAGTGTATAACGGGCTTCAACCAGTTTGTTTGATTGAGTAACCAGCAAGGTTGAGGCTGGCAGTGATTTTTTTTTCAGTTTTGGCATGTTGGACTTTTTTTTATTTTTTACACTGGTTTTCTCATATTTGAAAACTCAAGCAATTGTTTTACTTGAATGTTTTTTATACTTTATTTAAAAAAACGTTTAAAAAATGCCCGGTTACACTCTTTTCTGGATAAAAAAACACAAAAAAAACCTCTAAAAAACCGGTTGGAAAAGATTGTACACTGGTTTTCTCATATTTCACACTGGTTTTCTCATATTTCACACTGGTTTTCTCATATTTCACACTGGTTTTCTCATATTTCACACTGGTTTTCTCATATTTCACACTGGTTTTCTCATATTT
>CAIQWF010000154.1 GCA_903875455.1 uncultured Pseudomonadota bacterium | reverse complement strand
GTTGATAGCTCGTTGAAGTGGGACATAATCTTTCGTTTCGCAAAAATATAATATTTTGTCACATTTTCAACGAGTTATTTTTTGTCATGTACAGAGAACATTTTGTTTAAAAGTGGCTTTTTTTTGGCAAATTTGTGAGGTTTATTTTATTTTCACCCGCATCCCTTCCACAATCCATTTGTCGAGTTCATCGACCTGACTGTTGGTGAGAGCCACACAGCCTTGCGTCCAGTTCATTTCCCGATGTATTTGTTCATCGCCTCTGCCTAAACCATGCAAGCCGACCTGTCCTCCAAGTGCGGTATTTTGCGGCGGAATCTGACCATGTTGATGCGCATAAATAATCGCATCATATTCACTGCTTGAAATCAGCCCTTTGCTCAATGCTTCCTGTGCATTTTCCGCAGATGGATAAGTCAAGCCATAAAAAATATGAAATGGACTTTGTTCATTAATCCAGCCGATTTTATATTCGCCCAGCGGCGTTATATTATCGCCGCGCCGGGTTTTAAAGCCTGCGCCACCGCGTCCAAGGGCGATATTGGCAAAAACCGCTAAAGTCTGATCTCCACGTTTGACTTCAAGCTGCATTTTCTGGGTATCAATCAACAACCAGGTGCTGTAATCGTCTAGCGGTGCAGTATATTCATCGATAAAGGCTGTGCCATCCTTAGCAGGGTCACAGCTTAAGAAAACACCTTTTGCCTGTTGTTGAGTCAAACCAAACAAATTGGCGGGGCATTTTTTGACAACTACTCCGCCTCCGGTCGGAGCTATCGGCGGTTTTTTCATGCCGCAAGACCATAACAGCACACTCAAACTCAAAATCAAACAAAATCGCAGCGATAAAACTACTCGTGACATAAATCCTCTATAATTCAAAAACGATATGGTGTAATTTACAGTATTTCTTCTCACTTCGCATTAGGGCTCACTTATGAAAATAGAAACGATTGATACCCATCCTTACGATGACCAAAAACCTGGTACATCGGGGTTACGCAAAAAAGTTCGGGTGTTTCAGAAGCGTAATTATCTGGAAAATTTTGTCCAGTCGGTTTTTGATTGCCTGGAAGACTGTAACGGTAAAACACTGGTATTAGGCGGTGATGGCAGATATTTCAACCGCGAGGCGATTCAAACCATTATCAAAATTGCGGCGGCGAATGGTTTTGGCAAGCTGATTATCGGTCAAAGCGGGCTATTATCCACGCCGGCAGCTTCGCATGTTATTCGTAAATATAATGCTTACGGTGGGCTGATTTTATCGGCAAGTCATAATCCCGGCGGCCCGGATGAAGATTTCGGGATTAAATACAACGTCAGCAACGGCGGCCCGGCGCCGGAAAATTACACCGATGCCTTTTTTAAACGCAGCACAGAAATCAGAGAATATAAAATCGCTGATATTGCCGATGTAGATTTGGACACCATTGGTGATTATCAAGTTGAAGAGTTAGAAATTAGCATCATTGATCCGGTCACGGATTATGCCGAGTTAATGGCCAGCATTTTTGATTTTGACTTGTTAAAACAATCCTTAAGTTCCGGTTATATCAGTCTGGTATTCGATGCCATGCACGCCATTACCGGCCCCTATGCGAAACGGATTCTGGAAGACATTTTGGGGGCAAAACCAGGCTCGGTGATTAATGCGGTACCGTTGGAAGATTTTGGCGGCGGTCATCCTGATCCCAATCTGGTGTATGCCAAAGAGTTGGCTGATTTAATGTTTAGCGACCACGCGCCAACTTTTGGTGCCGCTTCTGATGGCGACGGCGACCGGAATATGATTGTCGGGGCGAACTTCTTCGTCACACCTAGCGACAGTTTGGCGGTGCTGGCGGCGAATGCGAAATCAATTCCCGGTTATAAAAAAGGTTTGAGCGGCGTGGCGCGTTCCATGCCGACCAGTCAGGCCGTTGACCGGGTTGCCAGTGCTTACGGTTTGCCTTGTTTTGAAACCCCAACCGGCTGGAAATTCTTCGGCAATTTGCTGGATGCTGACCAAATCACCTTATGCGGTGAAGAAAGTTTCGGCACCGGCTCCAATCATGTGCGGGAAAAAGATGGTTTGTGGGCGGTGTTATTCTGGCTGAATCTGGTGGCAAAAAAACGCCAGTCGGTGGCGGATATTGTCACTGAACATTGGCAAAAATTTGGCCGTGATATTTATAGCCGCCATGATTATGATGCGGTGGATAGCGAAATTGCCAACGGCATTTTTGCTGATTTGCGCGAATTGTTGCCTACTTTGGTTGGGCAGAGTTTCGGTGAATATCAGGTCAGTTATGCGGATGAATTCAGCTATACCGATCCGGTGGATGGCAGTGTCAGCAGTCAGCAAGGGATTAGAATCGGTTTTGAAAACGGTTCGCGGATTGTGTTCCGGTTGTCGGGCACAGGTACAGTCGGTGCAACTTTGCGGATTTATATTGAGCGGTTTGAGCCGGATGCCAGCAAACATGGGCAGGATGCGCAGGTGGCTTTGGCTGAGTTGATTGAGTTGGCGGAGCAGTTTTGTCAGGTGAAACAGCGCACCGGCAGAACTGAGCCGACGGTTATTACCTAAAGTTTGGTTTTAGCGTTAAGTAATGATTAAGAAGCCTCGTTTTTTCTACGGGGCTTTTTTATTTTCTTTATGTTTTGCCTGGAATAGCAATGCTATGAATTACCATCACACAACTCATTGCCCGAATTGTTTTAAGCCTAGCTCAAACGGGATTTGTCCGCATTGCAATTTCGACCGCGATAAATACATCAAAGAACAAGCCAGCAATCATCATTTGCCATTGTTTACCCGCCTGGATAAAGGCTATGTGATTGGGCGCGTATTGGGTGAAGGCGGTTTTGCGATTGTCTATGCGGCATTGCGCATGAGAAGACTGAGTTTCCGCTGGTGGCTCAGGATGAGCGGGGTAATGATGTGACGGAGAGTTTTTTGTGTTGAAGAATAATTTGTTGCAGATTAACCGGACTGCGATGCCGTCTATGTTGACGCTGGATGAGCGGGTGATTCGGCAGGATTGTTTGTGTTATTTGATGGAGAGATTGGAGGTGGTTAAATAAAAGTTTTGGAGGATAAACTCCGATTACACTATCGCTAATTGGAATTATAAATGCTACTTACTAATAAAAACTATTAAATAGGAGAGGGCTTATGCCAACTGATGAGCTTTATGAAATTGGTGCGTCTGAAGATGGGTTCGGACCTACAAGAAATCTACTCACAAAGGAAGATAATGACGCTTTAGAAAGTATTCGTTACCTTTGGGACGAGGAAAAATTACCAAAAGTAAACGATGACGATGATCCGTTAGAAAGTATTCGTTTCCTGTGGGATGAAGAAGAAAAGCCAGAACCAGCGTTGCCAATAAATGCTTATACATTAGAGGATTTTCGTTTTGTTATGGGCGAAAAACGTGGTGCGTTAGTTCAACTTCATCATTTCACAGGAGGGAGAATAGGGAGAGAATCTACTAAAGATCAGATTCTTACTGCATTAAAACAATTTCATGTAGAAAAAGAGCGTTCCAAACGGCAAGGGGCATTGAACAATGTCAAACATTTTACAACTAAATGGATATTTGACAATCGATGCAAACCTCGGAAAAAAGGAAGAGTAACTTACATGGAGTCATTTTTGGCTTCTATTGAAACAGAATTATGGAAGGGAAATTTCAGTGGCGGATTAGAGGATGCTAAAAATTGGGATATTACTGGAGGGACCAGAAAGAAAGACGTTTTCGCAGCATTGCAAGGCGTAGATCAGACATGGGGTGTTATTGATGAATTAGGAGAGGGATGTGACCCAGATAAAGCCATACAAGATTTTAATGAGGGAATAGAAAAAGGAAGTGCAACTTATTTTAAAGTTGCTAGCGGAGTGAAAAAAATTGAGAGTCCGCAAGGAACAACTGTTTTTAAAAAACTTTCTTCAGTATTAGAACCTGTTGCAGAAAACTTAAGTTTTAAAGATTTGGCCAGCGTAGCTGGTGCTTATATGGATGTTTTAGAGTTTATTGAAGGATTGGGTATTAATCATCTATTGACCGCCCATACTGCATTTAAAGACTTTAAAAAAACTGACAAACGAATAGCACTTTTAATGAAACATCAATCATCAAGGGATGCCGGAATTCAAGAGTTTTGTTGTTACGGAAAAAATAAGCTCATGAGTCGTCAATACTCCAACATATATTTGGGTATTTCATATTTTGCTCGTGGAATAGGTCGAATTATAACCCTGCTTTCTGCAGGAGTTACAGCTATTGTTACAGAAGCCATGAACTACGCTGGACTTATTCTCACAGGTATTCATGAGATCATGCGAAATGCCAAAGGAGTCTATAAATTTTTGCTAAACACCAAAGGGAAAGCAAGAAAATCCCGTGCTTCGCTGTTAATCTGGAAAGCTGCTAATACTGATGAGGGCTTCGATCTCTTTCAAAAGTTTATAAAAATAGAACTTATCAAAGAAAGTATGCTCAATCCAGTTTCAAAAATACAAAGCGTTATGTGGGATCAATTTTTTGCAAAAAAGGATGCCAAAGAAATTTTTCAACTAGCCTTAAAAAAATCTCTCTCTGTAACCCCAAGCGGCAAGACCATGTTTGAAGCAGCAGAAATAGCTAAGTCTAAAGCGAAAGGGAAGGCTTTTGAAGCTGCTGCAAAAACAGTTGGGGAAACTGCGGCAGCGTGGTATTTTTTATCAACTTTTCATACTATCATTTTTGGTGCGTTAGGTTCCAGACCAAAATATGCACAATTTTCCAAGCTTGAAGACTTGCAAGAAGACTTGATTGGCAAAGGGCTATCTGTAATGGGAACATTATAACTCGTAGGCTGGGTTAGCTGTTTTTACAAAGTAACTCGTAAGATGGGTAGAGCGATAGCGAAACCCATCGAAAACCTACCACGCCGCCCATGATGGGTTTCACTGCGTTCTACCCATCCTACACTGCTACATTTTCAACAAAGCAAGTAGCCCGGATGGAATGAAATGGAATACGGGGAATTCACTGGATATTTTTTTCTGCAAAAGTCACTTTTCTAAGTCCAGGTATTTTTATTAAATTATAGGCTTGATATCAATCAACTTTTGGTAAAGCCTAACTCTGTTACTCCCGCCATTGTATCTTGCCTCATCCAATGCTGAATAAGCATGTGTGAGCAGAGTATTTTCATCTTTTCCATGCTCAGGGAAAACCGCCACTCCGATACTTACAGAAATTTGAAGACTTTGCTCGCCAATTTCAAAAGGTTGATTCAGGAGTTCTCGAATATTCTCCGCAACCATCATGGCATTCTGGGCTTTTTTAATAAGCGCTAAAAGTACAACAAACTCATCTCCGCCCATCCGTGAGACAGAAAGAGTATCTGATTTTCGCGGTATAATCTCCCGCAGTCGAATAGAAACCTCCTGCAAAAGTTCATCAGCAATATCAAACCCATATTTGTTGGTGAATTGCTCAAATTTATCAATTTTCAGACATAGCACAGCAGCAAAATTATCTTCCCGCTTAGCATTGGCAATCGCCTGTTGAAAGTGATCAGTAAATAATGTTTTATTAGGCAGGTCGGTCAAAACATCGTAATACATCAAGTGTTGAATTCTCTCAAATGTACTATTTTGCGGGTTAAGGTCAGAAAAAACACCTATATAATGAGAGAAATCACCTTTATCATCACAAATCTGCTTCATGGAAAACCATTCGACAAAAACTCTGCCATCCTGGCCACGGCTCCATACTTCTCCTTCCCATTGCCCTGTCGTGGTTAGCATATTCCAAAACTCATCATACAATTCCGACATATATTTACCGCTGAAAAGAATTTTCGGTTTTTTGCCAAGTATTTCGTCTGGAGAATCGTTGGTGATTTTTTTAAACGCAGAATTAAACGCGATAATCTGATTATCTTTATCTGTCATTATCACAGCATCATCCAAGCTATCGAATAATGTTGAGGCAAGCCATTGTTCTTTATTGAATTCTGGGGTGGGGACAGACACCAGTGTTTGTTGAGTTTTTTTACGGAAAAAACAGGAGGCCAACAAAAAACCACAGGAAACAACCATAACATTGAGGATATGGGATGCCCAGCTGTTGCTATCCAGAAATAACAGTTCTTTGAGCAACTCAAAAGCCGCCATTGCAAGAGCAGAGATTAAAAAAACTTTCAGATGGAACAGTTTGAGATTCATTTTACCCCCCAAGAATTTTTATCAATTAAATTACCATTAGCAAAGCAGATGGTTGATTAGGTTAGGCCTTTGTTGTAAATAGCCTAAAGATAACAGAACTAAACAGTCACCGGCTAAAGCATGATGGATTTAAACTAACGACTGAAAGTTTTGTGCTCTGGGCTCAACAGCATGTATTAAGATTGGGTTTCAAGAGGCTAAGGTTTAGGAAGGTGGTGCAGAGATGCAATTAATCGCCTCTCTGCAAAAGCATAACACTTTCTTAGTGCCTAAAATGCCGCATTCCGGT
The DNA here is from genome assembly GCA_903875455.1 of uncultured Pseudomonadota bacterium. Classification (GTDB taxonomy): domain Bacteria; phylum Pseudomonadota; class Gammaproteobacteria; order Methylococcales; family Methylomonadaceae; genus CAIQWF01. The sequence continues at coordinate 57,574 of CAIQWF010000154.1, read as the reverse complement.
AAACACCATCGCCATATTATGCTCATCGGCGGCGGCAATCACTTCATTATCACGCATGGAACCGCCGGGATGAATCACCGCCGTAATTCCCGCTGCTGCCGCTGCATCAATCCCGTCACGGAACGGAAAAAACGCATCGGATGCCATCACCGAACCGGCCACAACCAGATTTTCATCCGCCGCTTTAATGCCGGCGATTTTCGCAGAATAAACCCGGCTCATTTGCCCGGCGCCTACGCCAATGGTTTGACCATTTTTGCAATACACAATCGCGTTGGATTTTACGAATTTCGCCACTTTCCAGGCAAACAATAAATCCGCCAGTTCGCTGTCAGTGGGCGCACGTTTGCTGACCACTTTCACATCTGTTGCAGTGATTTGAGCGTTATCTCTATCCTGCACCAACAAACCACCCGCAACCCTTTTGAAATCCAACGCCGCTAACGGTTCGCTGCTCCATTGGCCACATTCCAAAACCCGCACATTTTGTTTCGCTGCCAATACCGTTTGCGCCGCTGCACTAACAGTTGGCGCGATAATCACTTCGACAAACTGGCGCTTAACAATTTCAGCGGCGGTTTTTTCATCCAACTCGCGATTGAAAGCAATGATGCCGCCAAATGCGGAAGTCGGGTCGGTCGCATAAGCTAAATCGTAAGCGGTGAAAATATCGTCTGCTTGCGCTACACCACAAGGATTGGCATGTTTGACAATCACACAGGTCGGCTGGTCGGCAAAACTTTTCACGCATTCTAATGCGGCATCAGCATCAGCAATATTGTTATAAGACAATTCTTTGCCTTGTAACTGTTTTGCGCTGGAAATGGTGCCCACCGCCGGATTCTTTTCGCGGTAAAACGCCGCGTTTTGATGTGGATTTTCGCCGTAACGCATTCCTTGCACATGTTGAAATTGCAAATTCAGGGTTTGCGGAAATTGAATGTTTTTCAGGCCGCTCAAATAACGGGAAATCGCGGTGTCATAATTGGCGGTATGTTCAAAGCTTTTTAAGGCCAGATTAAAACGGGTTTGTCCTGATAATTGCGCCGCGTTGCTGCTTAACTCCGCTAACACGCTTTCATAATCTTGCGGATCAACCACAATCGCCACATCGGCATGATTTTTAGCCGCCGCCCGAATCATGGTGGGGCCGCCAATATCAATATTTTCAATCGCGGTTTCAAAGTCGCAATCCGGTTTGGCAATGGTTTGTTCAAACGGATATAAATTCACCACTACCATATCAATGGCCGCAATCCCGTTCGCTGCCATCACTGCATCATCAATGCCGCGCCGTGCCAGAATTCCGCCGTGCACTTTTGGATGCAGGGTCTTTACCCGTCCGTCCATCATTTCAGGAAAGCCTGTGTATTCAGACACTTCAATGGCGGGAATATTGTTTTCTGTGAGCAGTTTGAAAGTGCCGCCGGTGGACAGTAACTCGATTCCCTGTTGATTTAAGCCGCGACAGAATTCGACAATGCCGGTTTTATCAGAAACGCTGACCAGAGCGCGGGTGACTTTTTTGTTCATGCAAACCTCAAAATTAAGATGTAAGGGTTAAATAGGTTTTTAGCTGTTTATACAGCGTTTAAATTTAGCGAAACAAGAAATCTTCTAAACTTGGTTGTTTTGGTGGTTTAGGAATTTTGTAGGTTTTCAAAAATGCTTTCAGGGTTTGCGGAACACTGAAGTCTTCAATATCAACCTTTAAGCGGTCAATATCATGCTGCATACTTTGAATATCGTATTCCAGCTTTTTCATCAGACCCTCAGGTGTCAAATCTAAAAACGGCGACCAGTTCAGCTGCATTTTAAACCCCCGCTCTATTGATTCAATTTCCTGTTGCAGCTCTCTGAGTTGACCTTGCAGAATTTTATTAAAATGTTTCAGGCGGTCTTCAGCAATATTGTTTAAATGGACTTGGTCAATATGTTCAAGCTCTATTTGCAATTCTAATAAACGCAACAAGTCTTTTTTTGAATAAGCCACATTCACTTCCTGCATAATCTTGGTTTTGCGCTCCCGCTCCGCTTCATCCGGTTCACGGTCTGGATGTAAGGACGAGGCCAATTTACGATACACCTCCTGAATGGATTTGCTGACATTTTGCTGTTCTTCCGCAAGCTTGGCTTCCTTTTCCAATTGCTTTGCGGTTTTTTTCCGTTTGCTGCGTTTTTCTTCTTTTTGCGCTTGAGCTTCTGCTAATTTTGCCTGCAATGCGGCCTGAAACTTTTCCGGTGAACTGACATCCACATCATCGTCAATTTCCACTCCCATCATCTCTTTAAACATTGCTTTCATCATTTCGCCCACATCTTCATCCGCCCCTTGATTCTCGGTGTCAAAATCTGTGTCGTTGTATTTGTTGTACAAGTCTTTTAACTCTTCCATGCCGTGTTCAAGAATCAACTCAGTGACAATATCTTCAATTAAATGCTTGAGTTTATTTCTATCGGTTTTGTGAAACAGTTTTTGTGGGTAGGCGGCATCGAATAAATAAACTAACTCAACCCGCTGCTGGTTATATTGTTCCCATAGTGGCTCATATTCACTCCGAACCTGAGATTGATAGTTGGGAATGGTTTCCTGCCACTGTTTTAATAAACTTTTCTGCCCATCAATTTTTTTAATCAAACTATTAAACAGCTTCTGGGCTTTAGATAATACTTTGCTATCTGCGCTGTCCTGAATATGAACAATTTTTTGGTTAGAGGTTTTCATGATTTTGGTCTCTCTTCAAATATGCAAATGCCAAGTCTAGGACAAACCGTATTGATCCATTTTTTTGCGCAACGTGCTGCGGCTCAAACCCAATGCCTTGGCCGCTTTCGACTGATTATGGCTGCAATAAGCCAGCACCGACTCCAACAGCGGCTTTTCCACTTCGCTAATCACCATATTGTAGAGGTCAGCGGCATCGTGGCCTTTCAGCTGGCTAAAATACAGTTCCAAAGCCTGTCTGACATGAACAGACAACAGCACGGGGGCGGCTTGATTCTCAGGGGCTGGGGACGGTGCTTCAGTATTCATTTAGATAGCGTGGTTCAGATTAAAAAAGTTAAAGGCAGAATTGACCAAGGCAAGTTGCTGATTGGTTGTTTCGGCTTGATACAAGGCATTTCTTTCCGGCGTTGGCAATGTTCCTAGCGGCTCAAAATACCAGCCGAGATGTTTTCGCGCCATTCTCACCCCCATAAAATCGCCATAAAAACGGTATAAATGTTCTAAATGGTTGTGGATGATGTTTTGTATTTGCTGGATGGTAGGGTTTTGATAGGCTTCGCCCGCCAAATGCTGCAAAATCTGCTGAAAAATCCAGGGGTTGCCTTGAGCACCACGTCCGATCATTATCGCATCCGCACCGGTGTAATTTAGAACAAACGCAGCTTTTTCGGGGCTGACGATGTCACCATTGGCAATAATCGGAATGGAAACGTTTTGTTTGACTTGTTTAATGGTGTCATATTCAGCTTCGCCGCTAAATTTGCAGGCGCGGGTTCTGCCGTGAATGGTGAGCGCGGCAACTCCGGCATTTTCAGCAATTTGGGCGATTTTTATCGCATTACGGTTTTCCCTATCCCAACCGGTGCGGATTTTTAACGTCACCGGAATTTCAACCGCATTCACCACGGCATCCAGAATTTTTTCGACCAGCGTTTCGTTTTTTAATAAAGCTGAACCTGCGGCCACGGCACAGACTTTTTTCGCCGGGCACCCCATATTAATGTCGATAATATCTGCGCCGCGCTGTTGGTTGAAGTAGGCGGCTTCCGCCATTTGCTGTGGATCGGTACCCAGAATTTGCACCGAGCGCAAACCGTTTTCACCGCTATGATTGGCTTTTAACAAGGTACGGTGATTTTCACGCAGTGCCGGATTTGAAGTGAGCATCTCCGAAACCGCCAAACCGGCACCAAATTGCCGACATAAAACCCGAAACGGCTGGTCCGTAATTCCCGCCATCGGCGCGAGTACCAGTTTGTTGCTAAGAACGTGAGAACCTATTTGCATGGTAAAACTGAAAAATCAAAAGGGCGGCTATGATAACTTAAAAAAGCGATATGTTTCAGGATGAATTTTACGCAATCGGCCCGCTAAAACCTAGTTTTATAAATGTTTTTCAAAAGCTGGTTTTTGCTCTATTATGATGAGGCGAAGCAGTATTGACTCGACTCTGTTTGACGGCAGATTGAATTTTGTTTGCGACTGGATTAAAAAAACAACTCAACAACTGACATCAAAATCAAATCGTTTGCTTATAAAACCAAGAATGGCGGCAGATTTTTAAGCTACTTCACCTCGTCTTTAAGTCATAACAACTGAGAAGTCCATTTATGAAAATCAATATTAATGTTGGCATTATTGGCTTTTCCCTGCATGAACAGGAAAAGTTTGAACACATCTTTGAGGTATCGCAAGGACATGATCGCAGCTATGTTCTGAAAGAACTGACCCTCAGTATTCCGGTTGACCTGTTAATCGTCAAAACTGCCACCGAATCAGCCTTTAAAAAACTGGACTCTTATCGGGCGCAGTATCCGCAAACACCGGTGGTGACTGCCGGAAAATCTGAAGTTGAAGGATTTCCGTATCATATTCAAGGGGTGTTGCTGGTCAGCCGGGTGCTGAAAATATTGGACGAGATTGAAATAAAGCCACAATCTGCTCTGGCGCCAGCTGCGGTTGATAGCGATAGCAGTGATGTCGGCGGCCAATATGACATTCTGGTTGTGAATGATGACGAGGAAATGCGCAGGATTTTGAAACAGGAATTATCCCAGTCGGAAATCCCGCTGAATATTGATTTTGCCAGCAATGGCGAGGCGGCAATTGAAAAAATAAGGCAGAAATACTATGACTTTCTGTTTATCAATGCGCAAATTACTAATTTTCATGACATTGAGCAATCTATTCAGGTTGGACACAAAGGCGTCAGACCTTCCGTGGTGATGCCGACCGTGAAAGAATCGGTGGCCGCAGAAGCCCAAATTGTGCTGCGGGTCTTGAAAGCCTTTTCAGAAGCCGATGATATGACCGATCAGGGGTATACCGATACCGTACAGGTAGATGAGTTTTATAATGTGCTGGTGATTGATGACAGCGAAATGGTGCACAAAAATCTGGCAATGGAACTGGCCAAATCAGAAACTCCTTTAAAAGTTGAATACGCTTTTAGCGGCGAAGAAGGTTTGGAAAAATTAGTGGCGAAATATTATGATTTTATTTTTCTGGATGTGATGATGCCGGGCATCGACGGCTTTGAAACCTGTAGCCGAATTCGCAAAATTAAAGGCATGAACAAGCTGCCGATTATTATGCTGACCTCCAAAACCTCACCGCTGGATGAAGTGAAAGGGATTATTGCCGGTTGTACCACTTATTTGACCAAACCCGTTGCCCCCGATGACTTTCAAAAAATGCTGGCGCGGATTATGCGCTGGTTAACTGAATTTAAAAAAGACCTATAACAAGGAATCATAATGACCGTAGAAGCAGGTGTTTTAGAGCGTTATTCCAAAGGTGCGGAATCACAACAGGCGGATTTGTGTTGTCCTGTGGATTATGACAAAAGTTTGCTGGCGTTGTTGCCGCAGGAAATTATCGACAAGGATTATGGCTGCGGCGACCCGTCGCGCTATGTAAAGCCAGGTGACGTGGTGCTGGATTTGGGTTCAGGCTCCGGCAAAATCTGTTATATGGCGGCGCAACTAGTTGGTGAAAAAGGCAAAGTCATCGGTGTGGACATGAATGATGACATGCTGGGTTTGGCGCGAAAATACCAAAGCGAAATGGCGCAAAAACTAGGTTCTGACCGCGTACAGTTTCTGAAAGGACAAATTCAGGATTTGGCTCTGGATTTGGCGGCAATGGATGCGCATTTAAAACAAAACCCAATCAGCAAAGCCGAAGATGTGATTCATCTACGGGCCTGGCAGGAGCAGCAACGCCGCACCGCACCGCTGATTGCCGATAATTCGGTGGACTTGGTGGTGTCGAATTGTGTGTTGAATCTGGTGCATGACAGCGATAAGGAACAACTGATTCAGGAAATTTTCCGCGTCACCAAACCGGGTGGACGGGTGGCGATTTCCGATATTGTCAGCGATGAAGCCGTGCCGGAGCATTTAAAGCAGGATGCGCATTTGTGGAGCGGCTGTATTTCCGGGGCCTTGCATGAGCATGATTTTTTGGAGGCGTTTGTGGCCGCCGGTTTTATTGCGGTGAAATACGACAAATGGGAAAGCCAGCCCTGGCGAGTGGTGGAAGGCATTGAGTTTCGCGCGGTGACGATTACGGCGGTAAAACCGCAAGACCAGCCGTGCCTGGATAAAGGCCATGCGGTGATTTATCGCGGCCCCTTTTCTGAAGTTTATGATGACGAAGGTCACGTTTATTTACGCGGGCAGCGGATGGCGGTATGTGAGCGCAACTTTAACCTGTTGACTGGCGGCGTGTTTGGCGATGATTTTATCGGCATTGCCCCGCAAATCGATTCAGAAGGTAAGCTTTGGGATTGCCGTCCCGGTACGATAAGAACGGCGGCAGAAACCAAAGGTGGCATCCATCAAAATAATGATTGTTGCGGTGGCGGCGGTTGTTGTTAGGGTAATGGTCTGATTTTTCAAACTGACTTTGACTTATGTTGCTGAAGCAAAAACTCAGGAATCCGCTGCTCCAGCCAGTATAACGGTCTAAACGGATTTTTGCCGCTGACAAAACCGACATGGCCGCCCGCCGGAGTGATTTCCAGTTGTACCGTTTTCGATAACTCTTCGGCTTGCGGGATCACTTCCGGCGTCATAAACGGATCATCGACTGCCTGAATAAGCAAAGTCGGCACTGCGATATGCTGCAAAAACTGCCGCGAACTGGAACGGCGATAATAATCATGGACATTTTTAAAACCATGCAGCCTGGCCACCACCCGCTCATCATATTCCCAGAACGATTTGATTTTTGACAGGTCGCCGAGCTGCCTGATTTTTTCCGCTTCTTGTTGATGGCCGAGCGAATCTAAACGCTGCTGTTTGTTATCGATATACTCTTTCAACTCTTTCAGCAAATTCGCCCGATACAGCCTGGAAAAACCATAATCCAGTTTTGTCGCACAGGTACTTAACACCAGAGGCACAGAAACCGCCACCGCAGCGGCTAAAGAAAGTTTATCGCCCTGTTCCCCCAGCCATTTCAACAACACATTGCCGCCTAGCGAAAAACCAATCACGGCAAAAGGTGGCTGCGCTTCACGTTGACATAAAGTCTGATAGAGAAAATTTATATCCTGAGTATCACCGGAATGGTAACAGCGGGCGCGAAGATTCGATTCACCGCTACAGCCGCGAAAATTTAACGCCACGCTGCGATAATTGTGGCTTAATAACACATGCTGCAAACCTTTGATATAACCTGATTGCGAGCTGCCGGTCAGTCCGTGCAACAAAATTACCAACGGTTTGTCGCCTTCGCCGCACCAGTCTATGTCCAAAAAATCATGATCCGGGGTAATCAAGCGCTCCCGTCGTAACGGCGGCGCTGAAATTTTCCGGCACAAAGCCGGATATAATGTCTGCAAATGACGGTTTTTCAGCCACCACGCCGGTTTAAACCTGGTTTTTATCAGCATAACCACACCTTGCTATTAAAATAGCGTTTCAGTTCACTTTGAAGAAGCATAAATGACAACTCCCAGCCAAGCCACTATTTCATTAGAAAGTTTACGCTTTGATAACCGCTTTATCGGTGAATTGCCCGCCGACCCGCTGAGCGAAAACTATTGCCGACAAGTGTTTGGAGCCTGCTATTCCTTGGTTGAACCTACACCAGTGAATGCGCCGCAGCTGGTGCATTATTCAAAAGAAGTGGCCCAGAGTTTAGGTTTAAGCTCCGAAAGCTGTGAAAGCGAATTATTTGCGCAGATTTTCACCGGAAATAAATTATTACCGGGAATGCAGCCTTACGCCCTCTGTTATGGCGGTCATCAGTTCGGTAACTGGGCCGGACAACTGGGTGACGGACGGGCGATTAATCTCGGTGAAGTGATGAATCCGCAAGGACAGCGTTTTACCTTGCAACTGAAAGGTGCGGGGAAAACCCCTTATTCCCGTCATGCCGACGGTTTGGCGGTGTTGCGTTCCTCAGTTCGGGAATTTTTATGTAGTGAAGCCATGCACCATCTGGGCGTTCCGACCACGCGGGCATTAAGTTTGACCTTGACCGGCGAACAAGTGCTGCGGGATATGTTTTACGACGGCAGGTCAAAGTTTGAACCCGGCGCAGTGGTGTGTCGGGTTGCGCCTTCATTCACCCGGTTCGGCAGTTTCCAGATTTTTGCGGCGCGTGGCGAAAAAAAACTGTTGCAGCAATTGCTCGATTACACCATCCGCACTGATTTTCCGCATTTGGGTGAGCCGTGCCGCGAGGTTTATCTGGCCTGGTTTAGTGAGGTTTGTGTCAGCACCGCCGCGCTGATTGTGCATTGGCAGCGGGTCGGGTTTGTACATGGAGTAATGAATACTGACAATATGTCGATTCTGGGATTGACCATTGATTATGGGCCATATGGCTGGCTGGAAGATTACAATCCCGGCTGGACTCCGAATACCACTGATGCAGCGGAGCGACGCTATTGTTTTGGTAATCAGCCGCAAATTGCGTTGTGGAATCTGACTCAGCTTGCCAATAGTATTTATCCTTTGGTTGAAGAGGCTGAGCCGCTACAACAGGCTTTGGCTTTATATACTGAAAAGTTTGCCGGCGGCTGGAACGAGATGATGGCGACAAAACTCGGCTTTAAAAGGTTTCAGGCAAAAACCGATGATAAGCTAATCACTGATTTGTTACAGGTGTTGCGTTTGCTGGAAACCGATATGACGATTTTTTACCGGCAATTGGCGAATTTTGAGATTGATAAACTTGATTTGCTACAAACTAGTGATGAGGAGTTAATTGCGCCGTTGTTGGATGCTTATTATGCGCCGGAACAATTGACAGCGGCGTTTAAAAAACGGATTGCGGATTGGTTGCGCAGTTATCTTTATCGGCTGCGTCAGGAGGGAGTTACCGATGCAGTGCGGCGTATGCAAATGCACGCAGTAAATCCGAAGTTTGTATTGCGGAATTATTTGGCGCAGCTGGCGATTGATAAAGCCGAAAGCGGCGATTTTTCGATGATTGCAGAGTTGTTGGAGTTATTGCGAAATCCTTACGCCGAACAAGCGGGAAAAGAGGCGTTTGCGCAAAAACGTCCTGATTGGGCCAGGCAACGGGCCGGTTGTTCGATGTTGTCGTGTAGTTCTTGAATTGGCAAGCACCTTACGTTTAGGAATTGATACTTTTTGACACACGAAGGGTGCCATCAAAAATCAGACAGGCGCCCTCTTGCTCAACCAAGCGAACGCTTGGTGTAACCGCAAACCAAGGGTCTTTCGAGGTGAACTCTTGTTTCGATAGCAAACGCGTAATTTGATCATGGCTAACCCCACCATCCATCATAGTTGATAATCCGGTCGCGGTGGCAAAACCAACAGCCTTAACGATTAAGTCGTCAGTGTATAATTCAAGGTGTTTTATTTTCATGCCTCAAATAATACAGTTATCTATTTAGAACTGCGAAACATCAGTTAATAAATGGAAATTTTTGAATGTTGATTTACAATGAATCACCAGAATTTTTAAAGTATGTACCCATTTTTGTGACCATATAAAAATATTATTTTAGATAACATTTTAAAATAAATGCCTTATAAATTATCTGAATTATTGGCTGTCGAGAAAATAGAGAGTTTTTATGTTTACCGGAATTATTTTAGCCATTGGCAAAATTGCTGCGATTCAACCCAAAGGCGGCGATGTTCGCTTAAAAATCGACACAGGAAAATTGCCATTAGCGGATGCGGCGTTAGGCGATAGCATTGCCGTGAATGGCGTCTGTTTAACCGCTGTGGAATTAAGCAGCGATTATTTTTGCGCAGATGTCTCGAATGAAACCTTGTCCTGCACCACTTTGAATAATGCCACCGTCGGTACGCCAGTTAATCTTGAGCTGGCCTTAACACCAACTACCCGTTTAGGCGGACATATTGTCAGTGGTCATGTGGACGGCATTGGCACAATTGTCGAGAAAAAAAATGACGGTCGTTCGATTCGGTTTCAATTTAAAGCACCCGACAATCTGGCAAAATACATTGCCGAAAAAGGCTCAATCTGCATCAATGGCATCAGCTTAACCGTCAACACCGTGGATGGTGGATTGTTTAGTGTTAATATTGTGCCGCACACTTTACAAGAAACCACCTTAGGCACGGCTGAAGTTGGCAATCAGGTTAATCTGGAAGTAGATTTGCTCGCCCGCTATATGGAGCGTTTGATGCAAGGCGATAAAGCCGTGCAATCATCAGGTAATGTGACAATGGAATTATTGCAGCAATCGGGTTTTATTGGTTAATTCAACGGTGAATTAAGATGCAATTTAATTACGACCAATTAGAAATTCCAGTCGGCAGTCAATTATTAATTCACGATGTCGATTGGGAAACATTTAATCAATGGCTGGATGAAACAATGGACACGCGCCGCTTGCCGCGTATTTCTTATAGTCAAGGCAGGGTCGAATTTATGGTTCCAGGTGCAGAACATGAAGATGATAGAAGTATTATTGGCGATTTAGTCAAAGTTTTATTAGAAGAAATGGATATTGAATTTCGCGCACTTGCTTCAAAAACCTTGCGTAGCAGTAAGGCGAAAAAAGCAGTGGAAGCAGATGAATGCTTTTATATTCAACATGAAACAGAGGTGCGTGGAAAGAAAAAAATTCATTTAGATTTTGATTCACCACCGGATTTAGCCATTGAAATTGATATTACTTCCAGAACCCATTTTGATAATTATGAAAAATTGGGCGTTCCTGAATTATGGCGATTTGATGGCAAAGAATTAACGATATTGATTTTAGAAAATGGCAGTTATCTTGAATCACAAATCAGTCGTCAATTTCCAAAGTTACCGATTAAACAAATCATTCCTGAATATCTGGAAAAAAGTAAGCAAGACGGACGCAATAAAACCATGAAAGCCTTTCGACAATGGCTTGCGGAAAATTTATCTTAGACTTTAAAAAATTATGAATACAACGGAAGAAATTATTGCCGACATTAAACAAGGCAAAATGGTCATTATTATGGATGATGAAGACCGCGAAAACGAAGGTGATTTAGTGATGGCGGCGGCGTTTACCCGTCCCGAAGATATCAATTTTATGGCGCGTTACGGGCGCGGTCTGATTTGTCTGACGCTAACGAAAGAACGCTGCCAGCAGTTAAAACTGCCGTTGATGGTGGATGAAAACAAAACCCCGTATTCAACCAACTTCACTGTCTCGATTGAAGCTGCAACTGGCGTAACCACCGGCATTTCAGCGGCCGACAGGGCACGAACCATTCAGGCGGCCGTTGCGACTGATGCCAAAGCTGATGATTTGGTACAGCCTGGGCATATTTTTCCATTGATGGCGCAAGCCGGCGGAGTGCTGAATCGTGCCGGTCATACCGAAGCTGGTTGTGATTTTGCCCGTTTGGCTGGTGTTGAACCGGCGGCGGTGATTGTGGAAATCCTCAATGACGATGGCTCAATGGCGCGGCGGCCGGATTTGGAAGTTTTTGCTCGGCAACATAATTTAAAAATCGGTACGATTGCCGATTTAATTCAGTACCGGATTCAGCACGAAAACACCCTGGAGCGCGTGAGTGAATGCGCCTATCCAACTGAATTCGGTGATTTTCGTCTTTATGCCTATCAGGACCGCAATGACAATAATCTGCATTTGGCCTTGGTGATGGGCGAAGTTTCTGGCGATGAGCCGATTCTGGTACGCGTTCATGCCCGCAACTGGCTGGATGATGTGTTTAGCTCAAAACGTAGCGATTGCAGTATGCCGATTCGCTTGGCTTTGCAAAAAATAGCCGAAGAAGGGCGCGGGGTATTGGTGTTAATTCGCCAAAATGAAAATAACAAAGCCTTGGCGGAATTGATTTATGCTTATCAACTGGCTGATAACGGTGTTTCCCAAAACAATCCAAATGATACTGCCGATTGGCGCACGACCGGCACAGGTGCGCGAATTCTGGCTGATTTAGGCGTGCATAAATTAAAAGTCTTGGGAGCGCAGAAAAAATACATCGGCTTGTCGGGATTTGATTTGGAAGTCGCCGAACACGTGGGTTAAAGGCAATACAACATCCTGTTTTATAAAAATCTGTAACAACATTTAAAGAGAAAATCATGTCCAAAATTAAAACCTTTGAAGGTCATTTTTCCGCGCAAGGCGGCAAATTCTGTCTGGTCTCCTCACGTTTCAACAGCTTTATTGTTGAACAACTGGAAAATGGCGCAATTGACGCTTTAGTCCGTCACGGCGCATCGATAAATGATATTACTTTGGTGAAAGCTCCTGGTGCATTTGAGTTGCCGGTTGTAATTCAGCGCGTTGCGGCGACCAAAAAATATGATGCGATTATTGCCTTGGGGGCCGTAATTCGCGGCGGCACACCGCATTTTGATTATGTGGCGGGCGAATGCGTGAAAGGTTTGGCGCATGTGTCTTTGCAATATGATGTGCCAGTCACATTTGGGGTTTTAACGGTTGATACCATTGAGCAGGCCATTGAAAGAGCCGGAACGAAAGCAGGGAATAAGGGCGCGGAAGCGGCGTTGTCGGCGATTGAAGTGGTGAGTTTATTTAAAAATATGGAAGGCTAATAAAGCCAACCTGAAGCTGTCTCACTTCTTTTCATAACAAAAAAGGGTCTTCACAGACCCTTTTTTTTAACATGAAACGATTGAGTTGTAAGTTATTCAGCTTCTACTTCTACGTCTTTCATACTCAGTCTGACTCGACCTTGGCGGTCAATTTCCAGAACTTTAACTTTGACAGTATCGCCTTCTGACAATTTGTCGCTGACTTTTTCCACCCGCTCATCAGAGATTTGCGAAATATGCACCAGCCCGTCTTTGCCAGGTAAAATCGTTACAAACGCCCCAAAGTCCATCAATCGCACCACTTTGCCTTCATAAGTTTTACCGACTTCTACTTCAGCGGTGATTTCTTCAATAATCCGACGAGCCTCTTCACCGGCAGCTTTATCAACTGAGGCAATTTTTACGATGCCGTCATCAGTTAAATCAACGCTGGCACCCGTTTGTTCAGTGATACTACGGATGGTTGCGCCACCTTTACCGATAACTTCGCGGATTTTCGCCGGATCAATTTTGAAGGTGATAATGCGCGGGGCAAAATCAGACATTTCACCGCGAGTTTCCGACAAGGCTTTGTTCATTTCGCCTAAAATATGCAAACGGCCACGTTTGGCTTGTTCCAGAGCGACTTTCATAATTTCAGCGGTGATGCCGTCAATCTTGATGTCCATTTGCAATGCGGTAATGCCGTTTTCTGAACCGGCAACCTTGAAATCCATATCGCCCAAGTGATCTTCATCCCCCATGATGTCGGATAACACCGCAAAATCATCGCCTTCTTTAATCAAGCCCATCGCAATACCCGCAACCGGAGCTTGTAAAGGCACACCTGCATCCATTAACGCCAGACTGCTGCCGCACACCGACGCCATAGAGCTGGAGCCGTTGGATTCAGTGACTTCAGAAACCACCCGTAGCACATAAGGAAACTCGTCCATATTCGGTAGAACTGCATTGACACCGCGCTTTGCCAAACGACCGTGGCCAATTTCACGGCGTTTGGGTGAGCCAACCTGACCAGTTTCACCGACGCAGTAGGGAGGAAAGTTATAGTGCAACATAAACGGTTCTTTATATTCACCTGCCAGCGCATCAATAACTTGCGCATCGCGTGCTGTACCTAATGTGGCAACAACCAGAGCCTGTGTTTCGCCGCGTGTGAACAAGGCTGAACCGTGAGTTCTTGGCAATACGCCGGTTCTGATAGTAATCGGTCTGACGCTGTCCAATGCTCGTCCGTCAATCCGTTTGCCGTCGTGTAAAATAGAACCGCGCACAATTTTGGATTCGAGTTTTTCGATAATGGTCCAGATTTCAAGACTGCTGTATTCATCATCAGCGTTTAATTTCTCAATGACATCGGCTCTGATGCTTTTTAGAGTCTCTTGTCTGACCAGTTTTTCAGGAATTTGATAAGCGGCTTTAATTGCGGCTTCAGTTTCGGTTATGACCAGTTTTTCAAGTTCGGCATTTGATTCTGGAGCTGTCCATGCAATCGCGGGTTTTGCAACCATAGCAGCAAATTCGTTAATCGCGGTGATAGCCACCTGCATTTGTTCATGTCCGAATAAAACCGCTCCTAGCATGATTTCTTCAGATAAACATTTCGCTTCCGACTCTACCATCAATACTGCATGGGCCGTGCCCGCAACCACTAATTCCAGTTCCGAATCCTTTAACGCAGAAACGGTTGGATTCAGCAAATACTCACCGTCTTTATAGCCGACTTGCGCTGCGCCTACAGGGCCCTGAAACGGTAATCCTGAAATGGCTAACGCCGCAGACGAACCTAAAAGAGCAGGAATTTCAGGATCAACTTCAGGATTCAATGACATCACGGTCGCAACAATTTGCACTTCGTTGCTGTAACCTTCTGGAAATAATGGCCGAATCGGTCTGTCAATCAAACGTGAAGTTAAGGTTTCTTTTTCGGTAGGACGGCCTTCACGCTTGAAAAAACCGCCCGGAATTTTTCCGGCTGCGTAAGCTTTCTCTTGATAATTAACCGTCAAAGGAAAAAAATCACCGCCACTGGATTCTTTTTTACCAACGACAGTCACCAGCAAAGTCGTACCATCAACATCAATTAGCACCGCGCCGTCCGCTTGACGCGCTATTTCGCCAGTTTCTAAAGTGACAAGGTGATTGCCATACTGAAATTGTTTTTTAGTAGGATTCACTATTAAGTTTCCTTTGGGTTAATGTGTTAAATTTTGATTCTGTTGCTATCGTTTTCAGACTATATTCCAAAAAAAATGAAATGGTGTCAATTTTAAAAACGACAGGCTTTATGCGAAAAACGGCACTTTTCAGTGCCGTTTTTTTAAGGTCTTATTTGCGCAAACCTAAACTGGCGATTAACGCTTTGTAACGGTTTACGTCTTTGTTCTTTAAATATTCCAACATTTTACGACGCTGATTCACCATGCGTAACAAACCACGACGTGAGTGGTGATCTTTTTTGTGCGCGGCGAAATGCGGTGCTAAATGTGTGATATGAGCGGTTAATAAAGCAATTTGCACTTCTGGAGAACCGGTATCGGTTTCAGATTGACGATATTGTTCTACAACTGCTTTTTTTTGTGCTGCGGTAAATGGCATTCTGTTAAGCCCTATAAAATATAAAAATAAACTACCAAAAGGGTAGCACTTTGTGACACAACCTCCACAATAGGGTGTAGAAGTTTAGTGTTGGTTTGCAATGTTGATAAGTGATTAACTTTTATCAGCATTATTTAAATTAAACATTTTTCTGGGGGCTAGTTTACCATTTAATAGGATTTCCCCCAATCCTAAAAACAGATTTTCATGATACAGTCTGACCATTCCAGGTTGCGACTGATTTATGCTGATGGTTTGTCCAAACTGAATAAGTTTTGATTGTTCAGCGGACAGCGATACGACTGGCATAAATTCTAACGGTTTATCGACTGCAATCAGACAAGAAAACAAGGTTTGCACATCCATCGCCGTTAATTGTTCCAGCGTATAAGCATTGCTAATTTGAAACTGTCCGGCCTGTAATCGCCGCAATTTAGTTACCGTGCCACCGCAACCAAAATAATGGCCGATGTCTTCGGCAAGTGAGCGAATATAAGTGCCTTTCGAGCAAAATACTTCCAGCGTTAAAAACGGCGTGGAAAAATCTAGCAGCTTTATTTCAAAAATCTTGATTTTTCTGGCTTTGCGTTCAACTTCAATGCCTTCTCGTGCCAGCTCATAGAGTTTTTTCCCTTGATGTTTTAACGCTGAATACATCGGCGGTACCTGCTCGATGTCACCGGTAAAATGAGCTAAACAAACTGCTAACTGTTCCTGTGATATTTCGGGAACAGGTTTGGTTTCCAAAACTTGCCCTTCCGCATCGCCGGTATCGGTCATTACGCCCAGCTGAATTTCAACTTGATAGCGTTTGTCATCATCAAGCATCATCCCTGAAACTTTAGTGGCTTCGCCAAAACACAGTGGTAAAAGCCCAGTCGCTAACGGGTCTAAACTGCCGGTATGTCCGGCTTTGTTGGCATTAAATAATCGCCTCACTTCTTGCAGAGCGCGATTAGAGGAAACACCCAAGCGTTTATCCAATAAAATAATGCCATTAACATCAAGGCCTGATTTGCGTTTGCTCATAAAGCATTAAACCAGTCATTTTTTATGTCAACTGTTTCAGTGAGTTTTGTTTCTACACCAAGCTTTAGTTCTTTCAATTTGTCGCAAAGTATTTCGCCGTCTATTAAATCAATCGGCGGCGCACCATCACGAGTTGCTTCTTTAATAGCCTCTCTGGTAAATGTGCCGGTTGTTATAACTAATCCTTTATCGGCCCGCCCTTGCATTGCACCACGAAAATCTCGAATTTGACTGGGTGAAACAGAGCCTTTATAACGCTTACATTGAAAAATGACATGAAAACTTAACAAACCGCTAACTCTAACAATCCCTTTGCCATCAATTCCACCATCACCCACTTTTCCTGTCACTTCAACTTGAAAAAAACCACTTTCTCTTAAAAGCCTTTGTGATAATCGCTCAAAAGCAGCAGGCGTTATGTTGTAAAGAATCTCAAGTAATTGTTGCTTCCATTCTTCGGTGTTATCAATTTCCTCTGTAACATCGAGTTCTATTTTGTCAGTTGATGTTTTTGGCGGCTGCTTTGATTTTTCTTGTTCTCTGACTGACCTAGCAATTTCAATAGAATCAAGTTTAGTTGTATCAATGTTTGCTTTTGATAATGCCCAAATGCCTCGTGATGAGTTTTCAAGCAGTCCAAACTTTTTAAGATAGGTTCTACTCCATGCAAGTCGATAATCAACTTCACTTAAAGAACCTTCTTCCCCGTGAGGAATTTGCAATATCTCATCGGAAATTTCAGCAATAACATAAACTTTGCTGTTAATCTCTTCAATTGAGCCTGAACCACCAAGCTCTTGAAGAGCTTTAACAGTCGGAATTAGAAGTTCATCAAAGGTAGGTAAGCCATTATTTGCTTTTTTTCGTGCCATTTACTTTTATTATCGGCTCATTCTTCTTGACTAAAAATAGGATTATTCATAATGCGTCCACATCCGATAGACTTTAATCAACTCCTCACTTTCAATCACTTCATAAACCAGCCGATGCTGTTTATTAATGCGGCGACTAATCAAACCTTTCATATCTCCTTTTAAAAATTCATACTCAGGCGGATATTGAAACGGATTTTTCTTGATGATTTCCAGCAACTTCAAAGCTTTATCTTTTAAGCCATGCGCAGACAACTTTTTAGCATCCTTCTGAGCTTGCGACATAAACTTAACGGTATACATTACCAATCCAAGTTTTCTAAACTCACAGCCAAATGATCGGGTTCAGCTCTTGCCTGTATGATGCTTTCCACCATACCGTTTTTCGACCTTAAATACGCATCATCACTTTCATAGTCTGACTGTTCCAAAATCCGAATTTCATTTTTTGAAAAATGCGCTAACAACCAGAAAAACTTTTCGTAAATACTGTTGTCTATTTTTAAAGTGACTGTTTTCATTTGCACAATCCTCAAACTAAAAAATTAGATTTTTATTCCTCATCAATGCAGTCAGATTTCGGCAAATCAACACGCCCAATTTTCTAATCGCAACCCTGCAACGCGCTCAAATTCTCGTAAATTATTCGATACTAAAACAAGCCCTTCACTTCGCGCATGACCTGCAATATGTAAATCATTCACACCAATACACAAACCCTGTTTTTCCAATACCGCTCGAATATCGCCATAATGCGCCGCCGCTTTTTTGCTGTAATCCAATACTTTCAGACGCGAAACAAAATCTTCTACCTGTTGCAAATTATGGGCGGGTTTCGCACTTTTTTCGACACCGTGTAACAATTCTGCCAATGTAATACTTGAAATACACAGTTGACCGCTATGCTGATTAAATGTATCCCGTATTTCAACAGGACGGCGTTTAATCACATAAATTGCAATGTTGGTATCCAACATATATTAAGCATCAAACGACTCTCTTACAGATTCAGTTTGTTCAGCCCTTTCCGCCATAAAATCATCGCTGACCCCTTGATTAGAAAGAAAGAAACTATCCCATTCTTTTTTATCTTCAAACATCACAATGACTTTTGCATGAGTCGCTTTAACAGTATCAGGCAATTGTAAAAAAATTTGATGATGTGTTATTGGAACATTTAACTCGATAGCCTGCATGAGATTTACTCCTCATTCGGCATTGAAGATTTCGGCAACTCCTTCAACAACGCATCAATCTTCATGCCGGTATCAAACGAATTATCATAATAAAAATGAAATTCTGAAATATGCCGCAACTTCATCCGTTTAGCGACAAAATGCCGAATCTGCGGCGCAAGTTCATTCAACAGTTTTACCTGCTTTTTCTTTTCCCCTTCATCTTGCGCATTCAACACCGTGACATAAATCTTGGCATACGCCAAATCCTTTGTCAGTTCAACATCATTGATAGTAATAAACCCCAAACGCGGGTCGGCGATATCCCGTTGCAGAACATACGCCAACTCTTTTTGCATCTGTGAAGAAACGCGGTCGCTACGACCAAACTCTCTTGCCATTCACTAAACTTCCCGCTTCACTTCAACACGCTCAAACACTTCAATCTGATCTCCCGGTTTAACATCGTTGTAATTCTTCACCCCGATACCGCACTCTGTACCCATTTTGACTTCGCTAACATCATCTTTATAACGTCGTAAGGACTCAAGCTGACCTTCAAAAATCACCACGTTGTCACGCAACACCCGAATCGGCAGGTTCCGTTTCACGAAACCGTCAACCACCATACAGCCGGCGACTGAACCGAATTTAGGCGAGCGGAATACATCACGCACCTCGGCCAAACCGACAATTTTTTCATGAATGTCTGGTGCCAACATCCCGCTAATCGCGCGTTTAACTTCATCTATCGCATCATAAATAATGCTGTAATAATGTAAATCAATGCCTTTTTCTTCAATCACTTTACGCGAAGTGGCATCAGCACGCACGTTGAAGCCCATTAAAATCGCACCGGAGGCTAAGGCCAGATTCGCATCACTTTCGTTAATGCCACCAACACCACCATAAACACATTTCACTTCCACTTCCGGCGTGGACAAATTCACCAACGCGCCACGCAAGGCTTCCAAGCTACCTTGCACATCGGTTTTAATCACCAAATTCACGCTGGCAGTTTCACCTGCGGTCATTTTCGAGAATACTTCGTCCAGTTTTGAAGCTTGTTGCGCTGCGTGACGGGTGATTTTGCTCTTGTCTTCGCGGTGCTCTGCCAGCTCACGCGCCACTCTTTCATTTTGTACCACAATGAAACGGTCGCCTGCATTCGGTGTTCCTGATAAACCCAAAATCTCTACCGGCGCACAAGGTCCTGCATGTTTTATGGCTTTTCCGGTTTCATTAAACATGGCACGAACCCGCCCATATTCATGTCCGCACAATACAAACTCGCCTTTATTCAAAGTGCCTTTTTGTACTAATACAGTTGCCACTGCGCCGCGACCTTTATCCAGACGCGATTCAATCACCAAGCCGGAAGCATTGCCTTCGACCGGCGCTGTTAGCTCCAGAATCTCCGATTGCAGAATCAAAGCCTCAATCAGTTCATTAACGCCTTCACCGGTTTTGGCGGAAATTTTCAGGAACTGGACATCACCGCCCCATTCTTCTGCCACGACATTGATATTCGCCAACTCCTGCATCACTTTGTCAGGGTTTGCAGCGGGTTTATCAATTTTATTAATCGCGACAATAATAGGCACATTCGCAGCTCTGGCATGTTCAACCGCTTCTTTGGTTTGCGGCATCACCCCGTCATCAGCAGCGACCACCACGATAACCACGTCAGTGATTTCTGCACCGCGCGCCCGCATTGCGGTAAATGCCGCGTGTCCCGGTGTATCCAAGAAAGTCACGGCGCCATGATCGGTTTTAACCTGATACGCGCCGATATGCTGGGTAATCCCGCCCGCCTCGCCTGCTGCGACACGGGTTTTACGAATGTAGTCCAGCAAGGAGGTTTTACCGTGGTCAACGTGCCCCATAATGGTGACAATCGGGGCACGCGGCAATAATTCTCTGTCATCAACCGCATTTTCCACCGCTGCCAACATTTCCTGCTCAAGATCATCATCACTTTGCATAATGGCTTTATGTCCCATTTCCTCAACCAGAATCACCGCAGTTTCCTGGTCGATAGTCTGGTTGATGGTCGCCATCATCCCCAGCTTCATCAAGTGTTTAATCACCTCGGCGACTTTAACACTCATTTTTTGGGCTAACTCCGAAACCATTATATGTTCAGGTACAGTCACTTCTTTTATGGAAGGTGCAACCGGCATTTCAAACTGATGTTTTGCTTCAGTTACTGGACCATTGGTTCGGGCTTTTTGCTTAGGCTTTTTGCTTTTCGAGCGGCGTCCTGCTCCCATCTCGCGTTCAGCAAAATCATCCAGTATCGCCATTGAGCCACGCCCTGAAAAACCGCCTTTTCCTCCCGACTTCCCACTTGGTGTCTCCCGGACCGGCGCCTCTCGATGACCGGCGACTTTATTGGAGCGTCCTTCATGTGGAGCAGGCGCGGAACGTCCGGCATTTGCCGGTACCAGAGCCGGAGTTACAGGCGCAGCAGCGCGACTGCTTTCAGTTGCCGGTTTGCGCGGAGCCTGCTTTTTCTTGTGCAGGGTTTGCTGTTTAGCCTCTGCCTGTTTCCTGACTTTCTCGGCATTTCTTTGCACAGACTCTTCCAGGCGTTCTTTGCGTTCACGCTCTTTTTGCTCTTCGTCTTTTTTCTGTTGTTCCAGCGCAGACAACTCCTGAACTTTGCCCTGCTCTTCAGACAATTCCGGTTCAGTTTTTGCAGGTTTTGAAGCTTGCTTTGTTTCTGGCAGTTGCTGTTCTGCCGGTTTGGTCACAGATGCTTTTTCAACGGCGGCAGTCTCAACAACAGTTGCAGTTTTTTCAACCGGCGCTTGTTCTGGTTTTGCTTTTACTTGTTCTGCTATAACAGGTTGCTCCTTGTTTTCACCGGTTTCAGGTGTTTCACGCTTGATAAAGGTTTTTTTCTTCCGCACTTCCACTTTAATCACTTTAGTAGAACTGCCTGGTACAGAAGCCTGTTTTAGCTCAGTTTGCTGACGACGCTTCAGAGTCACCCGCGTTGGTGCACCAGTGCCTGTCTCGTCTTCCGCTTTGCCGTGCCGTTTACGCAAATGGGCCAACAACCGACTTTGTTCTTCTTCATCAACAATTTCATCGGGGGCATTGACCTTCAAACCAGCCTCTGCCAACTGCTCCAATAAACGCTCAGGTGAAATCTTGAAAGCTTCAGCTAACTCTAGTACTGTCTTATTACTCATTTTCGCCCCCTACCTATGTATTCTGTTCCGTTGCAAACCACGGCTCACGCGCTTTCATAATCAACGCACTGGCTCGTTCTTGGTCCATTCCCGTAAAATCCAGCAAGTCATCAATTGCCAATTCTGCCAAATCATCCATGGTGACAATGCCCTGAGCCGCCAATTCATAAGCCAAATCGCTGTCCATGCCTTCCATATTCAATAAATCGGCCGCCGGCTCTGCATTTTCGATTTTTTCCTCTGTAGCAATCGCGCTAATCAATAACGAATCTTTGGCCCGTCTTTTCAAAGTTTCCACCAGTTCCAGATCAAAACCTTCAATTTCCAGCATTTCATCGACCGGAACATAGGCAATTTCCTCAACGGTAGTAAAACCTACTTCAGCCAAAACTTCGGCAATTTCTTCGTCAACATCCAGTTGCTCAATAAAAGTTTGCATGATTTTTTGGGTGGCGGCATCGCTATCCTGCTCTACTTTTGCCGCATCGAGCACATTCAGTTCCCAGCCTGTCAATTGTGTAGCCAGACGCACATTTTGTCCGCCCCGGCCTATCGCCTGCGACAGATTATCGGTTGCGACCGCAACATCCATGCTGTGCTTATCCTCATCCACCACAATGGACTGAATTTCAGCCGGTGACATGGCGTTAATCACAAACTGGGCATCGTTAGGATTCCATAAAATAATATCAATCCGCTCGCCTGCCAGTTCATTAGTCACCGATTGCACCCGTGAACCACGCATCCCAACGCAGGCACCGACTGGATCCAAACGCGGATCATTGCCTTTCACGGCAATTTTTGCCCGCGAACCAGGATCACGCGCCGCACCCATCACCTGAATCATGCCTTCACCGACTTCCGGCACTTCCAGACGGAACAATGCAATCAACAACTCCGGTGCCGTGCGGCTGACAAACAGTTGCGGCCCGCGAATTTCAGGACGCACGTCTTTCAGATAGCCGCGAATTCTGTCGCCGACCCGCACCGATTCTTTCGGAATCATGTCTTCTTTGGCAATATAAGCCTCGACATGACCGCCTAAATCCAGATACACGCTGCCTTTTTCAATCCGTTTCACCACGCCGGTAATCAGTTCACCAACCCGATTTTTGTAGGCCAACACAATTTTATTGCGCTCTGCTTCGCGGATTTTTTGGATAATCACCTGTTTCGCAGTTTGGGCGGCAATCCGGCAAAATGCCACAGATTCGATTTGCTCTTCAACAAAGTCACCGACCTGAATGTTCGGATTATCCATTTGTGCAACTTCCAGCAATATTTGCGATTCTGGAAATTCGACATCACCGTCAATCTTGTCATTTGCCGCGACCACTTCCCAACGTCTAAAAGTGTCATAGTCGCCGGTCTGACGGTTAATCGAAACCCGCGCCTTAATCCGGTTTTCGTGGCGCTTGACCGCTGCCGCTTCTAATGCAGACTCCATTGCCTGAAAAACGATGCTTTTGTCTATTTCTTTTTCATTAGCAAAAACATCAACCACTAACAAAATTTCTTTATTTGCCACCACGACCTCCTTTTTCGAGTAAATAATCAGGCACCAAACGGGCTTTACTCATTGCCGCAAACGGTACTTCAAAAACGTGTTCTGCTTCCTGAAGAAAAACGATGTCTCCTTCAACTTTTTCAATCAGTCCGGTGATTTTGCGGCGACCATTGATGGCCGTAAACAAATTAACCGTGACTGTTTTGCCAATAAACTGTTCAAACTGTGTTACTTTAAACAACGGGCGATTAGTGCCAGGCGAAGAAACTTCCAGTTGATAATTGCCTTGAATCGGGTCTTCAACATCCAAAGCCCCGCTCACTTGATGACTGACTTTGCTGCAATCATCCACCAAAACCCCGTTTTCTTTATCGATATAAATTCGTAACAAACCGTGCTGAGGGTGCGGGTTATATTCAATCCCCACGCACTCATAACCCAAACCCGTTACGATAGGTTCAATTAGGTTTAGCAAATGCTCAGGAGCCTGTTTCATTCTTCTCTCGCTTTATTTCACACATAAAAAAAGAGCCTGTTGGCCCTTCCATTGATAACTGCTCGACTTATTTTTCTGGACATTTCTAAAGCCCACAAAACAAAAAACCCCATGAAGGGGCCTTTTAAAAATCTGGTAGCGGGGGCAGGATTTGAACCTACGACCTTCGGGTTATGAGCCCGACGAGCTACCAAGCTGCTCCACCCCGCGATTGATTTGCCTATTATAAAGATTTATTTAAAATTAGCAAGATATAATTTAGTTTCGCTGAATATTGCTCAAGCCCGAGTCTTGTAGAAATTATTTTCAAACCAAGCTTTTCAGCACTATCCCAGCAAACACAGCAGCCAGGACATCATCTAACATAATTCCTAAACCGCCTGTAACTTTTGCGTCAACCCATTTAATCGGCTGCGGTTTCAGAATGTCAAAAACTCTAAACAGAGCAAAACCGAGCAGCACTCCTTTCCATGAAAACGGCACGAACAGCATCGTAATCAAATAACCGGCCACTTCATCCCAAACAATGCCGCCAAAATCATGTTCAGCGAGTTTTTTTGCTGCGACATCACAAATCCAAACACCGACAACGGTAGCAATCATGGTTAAAACGGCATAAACCCAGAAATTAAATTGGATGAACAGTAAATAAACCGGAATTGCTGCGATTGTTCCCATCGTACCGGGCGCTTTTTTCACCAGTCCAGAGCCAAAACCAAACGCCAGAAACAGAACGGGATCACTCAAAATTTGCTTGGGCGTTAATTTGTTGTTGCCGTAATTTTCAAGAAAAATGCTCAAAGCCTTGTACCTCTAACGTTTGAAATTTACCGGAACGTAAAACTCGCAACCCGGGTTGCTGTTCAATTTTGCCAATCTGCCAGCAGGCAATGGTTAAATCTTTGACTTTATCAGGGCTGACAGTGAAACATAATTGATAATCATCGCCCGCTGTCAAAGGCATTTGCCAATCACCGGTTTCGGCAATATAGCCTTTCACTGCTGCGGATAAAGGCAGCGCGTCTACATCAATAGCAGCCCCAACCGCACTTTTTTCCAGAATATGCCCTAAGTCAGCCGCCAAACCGTCAGAAATATCAATGCAGGCATTAGCAATTCCTCTCAAAGCCAGACCTTGCTCTACACAGGGCAAAGGCTGATGAAACTGCTGTAGTGCCTGGTCTGGACTCAAACATTGATAGCCCTGTTCAATTTTCAAGCCTAGGCCAGCATCACCCAAACAACCAGTGACATAAACAAAATCACCGGGCTTTGCAGCCGAACGTTTCATCGCCAAACCTTTGGGGACTAAACCTAAAGCCTGCACGGTCAAGGTTAAATACCCTTTAGTAGTATCGCCGCCGATTAAATCGACCGTGTACTGCTGAGCCAAATCCAGAAAACCTTGGGAAAATTGACTTAGCCAAACTTCATCCACCTTTGGCAAGGTCAACGCCAATGTCACTGCAAACGGCTCTGCCCCCATGCTGGCCAAATCGCTTAAATTTACCGCAAGCAGCTTATGCCCCAGCTGTCTGGGATCGGCGCCGGCAAAAAAGTGCACATTTTCCACCATCGTATCGGTGGTAACCGCCAATTGATACCCTGCCGGAATTTCCAGCAACGCGCAATCATCACCAACCCCTAACTGATTGTGCGGACTTTTTAAGGATTGCTGGGCAAAAAACCGCTGGATTAGCCCAAACTCAGACAGCGACATAAAAGCTTTATTCTTGGCTGGTTTGCGTTTTTTGCTGTTTCTGTTTCGGCATTTTGATTTCAGTGCTGCGT
This sequence comes from uncultured Pseudomonadota bacterium, assembly GCA_903875455.1. Lineage (GTDB taxonomy): Bacteria > Pseudomonadota > Gammaproteobacteria > Methylococcales > Methylomonadaceae > CAIQWF01. The sequence continues at coordinate 32,149 of CAIQWF010000154.1, read as the reverse complement.
TTGCTTTGCGCGACTTTATCCAAAATCCCGTTCACATATTTATGACTGCCGTCGGCGCCAAAATGTTTGGCCAGATTCACGGCTTCATTGATAATCACCCGATAAGGCGTTTCCAGACGATTGATTAATTCATAAGTGCCAATACGCAAAATGGCGCGTTCCACCGGGTCAATCTTGTCCACGGGACGGTCTACAAATTCAGTCAACGTGGTATCAATGGCATCAAGCTGTTTCGGCACACCGTGAAAAAGCTCGACAAAATAACTTTTTTGCGCATCTTTCAATCGCTGTTCTTCATGAAACTGGATTTCAATCAGGCTCAAATTCTGCCCGGTCATTTGCCACTGATAAAGAGCTTGCACCGCGCACTGGCGGGCATTGGTTTTTGCCTGACTCATTAAGATTTATATAAGTTATGGATTAAAAGGGTATTTTACTTTAACAAAAGCTACCATGTACTCAAAAGGTTTAGACGCTCTTGTTTTTAGTAGATTTTACTGGAAAGAGTTTTGTTTTGCAGTGGTATTTATCAAGAAAATTATCCTGCAATTCCTGCGGAAATTTAACAGCGTTTAGTTTTAATGTTTAGCAATCATTTGTGTATAAGTGTCAGGTCCTGCATGAAACGGAACTGTGGTGCAATGACCATCAGCATGTCGAAATTGCTTATGAGAACGGCGCTGCCGAGCCTAAACAAAATTCGCGCGGCTTTAAAACGGGTATATTTCCCATCTTCAAGCAACATTTCAATGACTTCTTCAGGTTTTGATTGAGCTCATCCAAACTCTCTGCCTGCGTATGCGCTCCAGCAAAACCTGGCACAAAACCAACATATAAACCTGTTTCAGTACAACGCTCGACAATGGCTGTATATATTTTCAAAACAATCACGTTGTTCCTATATTTCATGACGGAACAAAACCTTCCTGATTTTAAAAAACTGGAAGGTTTAAGTTTTGAAATTACAACCGCATCGGCATCACAATAAACTTATACGCATCCTGATTCGGCTCTTCAATAAAACAACTGCTGGCATTCGCGGCAATTGTCAACGAAGCCTTGTCACCATCCAGATTCGCAATCGCATCCAGCAAATACGCAGCGTTAAAAGCAATCATCAACGGCTCGCCCTGATAATCAATCGCCAGTTCCTCTTCGCCTTCATCATGCTCTGGATTATGCGTCGTGATTTTTAACAAGTTCTCAGTAATATCAAAAGTCACGCCTTTAAACTTCTCATTCGCCAACACCGAAACCCGCGTCAAGGTTTCTTTAAACTGTTGTTTGGCAACGATAATAGGATTATGAAACGCCTGCTCAAATACTTTGCTGAAATCTGGATATTTTGCATCCACCAATTTCGCCGAGAAAATCAAATCTTTAATATAAACCCGAATGTTATTACTGGAGAACTGCACATTCAGTTCCGCCTCCGGGTCATCCAACAGCCGCGCCAGCTCAATCACGCCTTTTCTGGGAATGATAATCCGCTCTTCATAACCGGTCTCGGTGTCCATCTCATCCTTATAAATCGATAAACGATGGCCGTCAGAAGCCACCAGTTTCAGTTTGCTGTTGGAAACATTCAGCATCAAGCCGTTCAGATAATAGCGCACGTCCTGATTTGCCATGCAAAACATGGTTTTTTCCAAAGCTTTTTTAAGTTTGCCGGCATTGATAAGAAATGAATTTTCCAGTTCGCTTTCAGCAAATTCCGGGTAATTATCCGCAGGTAAAGTGGATAAGGAAAAACGGCTGCGACCGGAAATCAGTTTCACTTTATCTTCAAAGGTTTCAATGCTGATGGCCGATTCGGACGGCAACAACCGGCATAAGTCCAGAAACTTCCGCGCCGGTACCGTGATTTCGCCATTTTCAGCATCAATCAATGCAATTTTGGCCACAATTTGAATTTCCAAATCCGTGCCGGTCAACACCAGTTGGTCATCATTCACCACAATTAAAACATTGGAAAGAATCGGCATGGTCTGGCGCTTTTCAATCACGCTGACAATTTGTTGCAGGGGAGTTAAAAGCTGTTCGCGGTTAATGGTAAATTTCATGGCAATAATCGATTGTGACGGTGAATTGGAAAAAAGCTGCGATAAATCGTAGCATCTTTGATCAAAATTAATGGGACAAGGTTCTAAGTAAATTCAAGTAATCTTCATCAAACTTGAGACTGCTTTTACGCAGTTCTTCTACCCGTTTGCAGGCATTAATCACGGTGGTGTGGTCGCGTCCGCCAAAGGCATGACCGATTTCAGGATAGCTGTGGCTGGTGAGTTCCCGCGCCAATGCCATCGCCACCTGTCGCGGCCGGGTGATGGTCTGCTTGCGGGTTTCAGCGATTAAGTCAGACACTTTCAGTTTGAAATACTCTGCTACGGTGCGCTGAATATTGTCGATATTGACCAGGCGCTCTTGCAGGGAAATCAGGTCGTGCAAAATTTCCTTGGTGAATTCCAGCGTAATCGGACGACCGGTAAATTGTGAACTGGCCACCACCCGCCGCAACGCCCCTTCCAGTTCCCGCACATTCGACGGAATACGCTTGCTGATAAAAAACGCCACTTCCTGTGGCAAGGCAATATCAATAATACTGGCTTTTTTCATTAAAATCGCGGCGCGGGTTTCCAAATCCGGTGGCTCCACCGCGACCGGCAATCCCCAGCCGAAGCGTGATTTTAACCGGTCTTCCAGTCCGGCAATTTCTTTCGGATATTTATCACAGGTTAAAACCACCTGATGTTTTTTATCCAGCAGATTATTAAAGGTATGAAAAAACTCTTCCTGTGAGCGTTCTTTGCCGGCCAAAAACTGAATATCATCAACCAGCAACATATCAATGCTGCGGTAATATTCTTTAAAGGCACTGATGTTGTTTTGTTGCAGGGCTTTTACCATGTCCTGGACAAATTTTTCCGAATGCAAATACACCACGTTGGCTTCAGGACTTTTTTCCAGCACCGCATTGCCAATGGCGTGCATTAAATGGGTTTTGCCCAGACCGGAGTTGCCATAAATAAATAACGGGTTGTAGGCTTTGCCCCGATTTTCGGCGACTTGCAGCGCGGCGGCTTTGGCCAGCTGATTGGATTTTCCTTCGATAAACCGCTCAAAGGTAAAAGCTTTATTCAAAAAATCCGGCAGTTTTTTCTTGGCTGGCTCGTTGGCCTGTTTGATTTTGACTGCCGGGGCAGCAGCCACTTTTGATGAGGACTTGGAGCCGATTTCCAGATGCAGGCTTAAATGGCCATTGGAAAATTCATAAATCGCATCTTCAAATTTTGAAAAGTAGTGTTGTTTTACCCAGTCCAGTACAAAACGGTTAGGCGCAAGCAGACGTATTTGTTCATCATTTTCTTCCGCCTGCAACGGGCGTACCCAAGTGCTAAAGTCAGATGCGGGAATTTCGTTTTCTAGCCGGGCAAGACAGTTATTCCAGGTTGAACTCATCAGTTTTTCATTGTTAAGTTTAGGTTTCAGGTTTCTGTAAAGAATTGTGGTGTCTGCCCGTACTTTGCATGGCAGCTATTTTGATAATATAGAATCAGGAGTGGAATTATAAGCTAAGGAGACAAAATCAGCTGCTGCATTTTTCAACAAATGTAAGAATTGTTTTGCCGGTTGGTACGGTGCGTTTATTTTTTGAAAATAATTTAACTGCTGCCTTTCATCGTGCTGGAACTCTTGCGTTTTCAACAAGTCAATCCGGTTCCCAGGCGTACTTCAAAAGTTAAATCATACAACTCAGGCGGAAATTGAAGGGTGAAAAACCAGGCAACAAATTTTTTCAGCAATTGTTCGGAAAATTGCTCTGCACATTTTCTGCTGTTGACCGGTTTATACTGATTTAACTTGCCCGTTGCATCAATTGAAAAGACTACATCCAGATAAATATTTTCACAGCCGCTGCAATTCATTTTCAGCCTCTGCTGGCGCAAGATTTTTGGATATTCTGTTTTCAGCCAATCCTGTTGAACTTTCTGCCAGGCCTGCCATTGTTCACGCGGCAATTGATAAGATTTAAGGATGACAGGCTCTGATTTTGCCGTGTCGCTGACTTGCTCCGCCTTTGCTGGAACGTTTATCGCCCAGAAAAACATGGCAAGCACAAAACAAATTCCCGGTAATTTTTTCATTTGTTTCTCAGCCTCGTTGCCTGTTTGCAGTGACAGAAAGAAGATAGCCGATACCGAAATAGCAGATAAAACCTGCTAACCCGGCATAAGCACATAACTTATGCAATTCATCCATCTCCACCAAGCCAAACAGCGCGTTTTCAGCTGCCAGCGGATAAAAAGGCTGGATTTCAGCGTGCATGATGCAATCCAGCAACACATGACTGTAAGTGCCGATCAAGGCACTGCTGATGACAATCAGCCAGGAAATTTTTTCAGGAAAATGCCAGAGAGGATGGGATTTAGAAAGGGACATATCGCGATTCCACAAGCGCAAACCCTGTTCACACAAAGGTTTGCCGAAAATACCGGAAATTGCCCCTACCAGCGTCGCGCCCAAATAAGTGTGGGTAAAGCCATGAACTTCTATATCCGCACCCAGCATGGCAGCTAAAGGTTGCAAGTCGATCACGATTTGCGCAAAGGCAAAAATGGTCAGACTGAACTTTTCCCGCAACAGCACTTTGACAAGACTGCCGGGGCCGACATGGAACGGAGTTACAGGCATAATATTTAGAGCAAGTCTGATTTGTTGCCGCTGGCTTTCAGTTTTTTATCTTCATTTACCGCTAACTGCAACTCCAGCCGCTGTTTTTCCAGAGCAAGTGATTCCAGCTCTTTGCGCAAAAACTCATCAGCCGCCAGTCTTTTCTGGTAACTTTGCTTTTGCATCTCCTCAAGCCGCTGCTGGTTTTTGTGATGGGCTTCAAATTCCTGCTGTTTTTGCCGCTGCTCCAATGCCAGTTGCTGTTCAAAAACTTTATTTTTCGCTTGCTGCCATTTCGCCTGCTGTTTTTCGTAGGTGATAACATCAACTTGCAGTTTTTCCTCTTTCAGCTTGGCTTGATGCAGCAATAATTCCATGTGTTTTTCCTGCTCTGCGGCTCTTAACCGGGCCTGATGCTTTTGCTGTTCCTGAAGCTCTGCTTCCAGCGTTATCTCCTTGAGGGCATTTTTCTGTCTGGTTTGTTCAAGAAACAACTGTTTTTCGATTTCAAACTGTTCGCGCAACTGTTTTTCCTGATCTTCCAGCAAACGTTTTTTATTTGCCGCTTCCTGGGCCTGTATCTGCCGGTCCAGTTCGGCATCGAGATTGAGTTGCGCAAGCAGCTTTTGTTTATGCTCCTGAGTTTGCCGTTCAACCTCCTGTTTTTGACGAAACATCTCTTCCCTTTTGGCCTGACTAAACTCAAAACTCCTTTTCAGCACACATAAAAACACATTCTCCCGCCCCAGTTGGACGCTGGGAAATTCTTCAAATGTCGGCTTTAGTATGCACAAGGCTTGTGACTGGATATTTTGCAGGATCAACATTTCATTCACCGCCAGACAAATCCTTTTTTCAATCGCGGTTACGCCTTTTTGTACCCATGAGCCATCCGATAATTCAAGCAATTCTTTCTGGATTAAATTGCTTAGCAAATCCTGATATGAGTTTTTGATATGGTCATTGAGGCCGGCCAAAATCCCCATATTGCCGAGCGCATATTTCAATGTCGCTTGAAAGCGGACCTCCAAAACTGCTTCAAAAGTGCAAAAACCGTCATAAAGCTTAATCTCTTCACTGAGGCGCCAGTTTTCAACCGGCAAAGGATAAACCTTGTGATAAAAACGCTTCACAAATCCTTGCGGGCGCAGATAGAGTTTCCAGTAAGGCCCTATTTTAATGTGAACAAGATGGCGATCCGGCTCAAAAACAGGCTCCCATACTTCTGAAACAGCGGAATCGTCGTCGGCAAAATCGCTTGCAACAAGCCAGTTATCAATGTCAGTTCTGGAGTTATTCATGAGTTTCGGCTTTTCTGGCAATAGCTGTTTCGGCCTTCAACCTGTTAATTTTATCGGCCATTTTTTCAGCGATTAAAGGATAAAGATTCGGCGCAAATTCGACCGTTTTATCGTCAATTTTTCTCAAAAAACCGCGACTCAGCAACAAACCGACCGCAAACATCCTCGACCAGTCCGAATAACGCCGCGCCCGTTCCATTTCGGTTTTTTCAATCACCATTTCCAGTTCGTCATTTTTATTAATCCGAAACTCGGTAAACTGTCTCAGGCATTCAAAAACCAGGTTTTCTTCTTCGGCGGTTAAAGGGCCGGGTGCGGTAAATTCCAGCCGGTATGACAGCAGCACGGTAAAGAAATCCACCATCGCCGCACAGACAAAAGCGAACATTGAAAATTCCGACCACATCGCCGCCGAAGGCTGTACATCTGCGGTAAATTGTTTGTAAGTCATCAGCAACGGCGCTTCCGGCAAAGATTGGCCAACACTGCCGGATAACAGATTGATTTTCAGCTGCACATTCTGAAAATTCCGCAGCATCGCAGAATAGGCAACTTCAGTATCTGCCGCCACATCCAGCTCATTAAGGCTGATATGCAGTTTTTGAATATCTTTATCGAGCTCAGAAAAATCCTGCTCCAGCCGGGTTTGCTGCTGCTTTTTTTCCTGATAAATCTGGTTGTAATGCTTCCAGAATGGCCCTTCGCCAACCTGCTTTTTATAGCCGTCAATAATTTGCGCATGAGTACCAAAATAAGCCTGCGACACTTCAACCGAGGCTTTTTCCGTGTCGGCACGTTGTTGTTTTAAAACAGCGGCTTTAATCTGCAAAACCTGGTCTATATAGTTTTTTATGTCGGTTCGGACTTTATTTAACCGGTTGATATGCAGGGTGTTTTGTTCAGAAATTTCATAAAACTGGAAATAGGAAAACGAAACTGAAGCGGTTAGCGCAATCGCCAGAGAACAGACTACGGAAAAATAGCGCATTTTGTTAGCCCGCCAGTGAATTCCGGCAATCTCCAGCGAACAAATCACAATGATTGATTGAATGGCAACGGTAATAATCAGCGCAATCCACGGCGTGATGAAATGAGACATGCCGTAATAGGTGGTAAAACCAGAGGAGACACTCAGCATTAACACAATCGGAATGGTCCATATTCTTAACAGGCCGACAAACAAGGTCTGGATGCTATTAATAAAATAGCCCACGCCGGAGGCTCTTATTTTGCTGAGTTCAGAGTTTTTCATGTTAAGGTAAGGTTTTCAATATATCGGCTGTAAAAGTTCAAACAATCTGGATGGCAGTTTATAGCAACTAATTCAAAACATTAAAAGCTGTTTTTTCAATTTGTTATCTTAAAGACAGCAAGTTTGGTTTTCAGGTCACAATGGCCTTAATAGCTTTAACAATTGCCCGACAAACTCACATTTTTCCTCAGTGTCAGTAAAATTCTTAATAAATTTTAACTTTTCCATTCCATCCAGTTTATAAATCTGCGGCTGGGTTTGGATCAAAGTGATTAACGCTTCGGTATTAATATTGGGCTGCGCCCCGAACACCAAACGGCCACCGGCGGTATGAACGTCGATTTTTTTCAAACCCAATATCGCCGCTTGCTGTTTCAATTCAGTCAAACTGAATAAAGCTTTCACCTGTTCCGGCAACAACCCGAACCGGTCTATCATTTCCACTTTCAAGGCGCGTAGCTGTTCGGCATTTTCGGTGCTGGCAATGCGTTTATACAACACCAGCCGGGCGTGAACATCCGGCAGATAATCCTCTGGAATCAACGCCGCAGTTTGCAAATCAACTTCTGTGCCGCTGTCCAAAGAAAGGGCCAATTCGGGTTGTTTACCTGATTTCAAGGCGTTGACCGCTTTTTCCAATAATTCGGTATAGAGCGTAAAGCCGATTTCCTGAATTTGGCCGCTTTGGCCTTCGCCTAATAATTCTCCGGCGCCGCGAATCTCCAAATCATAAGACGACAACATAAATCCGGCACCTAAATCACCGGAAGCTTCCACCGCTTCCAGACGTTTTTGCGCGTCTTTGGTTAGCAAGGCTTTCGGCGGCACCACAAAATAAGCATAAGCGCGATGATGCGAGCGCCCTACCCGTCCGCGTAATTGATGCAGCTGTGCCAAGCCCAGTTTATCGGCGCGATTGATGATGATGGTATTGGCAGTCGGTACATCAATGCCGCTTTCAATAATCGTGGTGCTGAGCAACAAATTGAAGCGCTGATGATAAAAATCCAGCATGATTTTTTCCAGCTCGCGTTCCGGCATCTGGCCGTGGGCAATTTCAATCCGCGCTTCCGGGATCAGCTGGCCTAAAACTTCCGCCATTTTGTCCATGGTTTTCACGTCGTTATGCAGGAAAAACACCTGTCCGCCGCGCTTGATTTCCCGCAAGCAGGCTTCCTTAATTTGCGCGTCCACCCATTCGCTGATAAAGGTTTTAATGACATGACGTCCCGGCGGTGGCGTGGCAATTACGGAAATATCGCGCAAACCGGACATGGCCATATTCAAGGTGCGCGGAATCGGGGTGGCGGTCAGAGTGAGCATATCCAGTTCATTGCGCAGTTTTTTGAAATACTCTTTTTGCTGCACACCGAAACGGTGTTCTTCATCAATAATCACCAGCCCCAGCTGTTTGTAGCGCATTTCTTTCGACAGCAATTTATGGGTGCCGATTACAATATCGACCTTGCCTTCCGCCAGTTCATCAGCAATCTGTTTTTGCTGTTTCGCGGTGACAAACCGCGAGGTGACTTCGACCCGAATCGGCCAGTCGGCAAAGCGGTCGCGAAAATTTTGATAATGTTGTTGCGCCAATAGCGTGGTCGGCACTAACACCGCGACCTGTTTACCGCTTTGCACCGCGATGAACGCCGCCCGCATCGCCACTTCGGTTTTGCCAAAGCCCACATCGCCGCACACCACTCTATCCATCGGCTGGGCACGGGTCATATCTTCCAGAATCGTATCAATCGCGGTTTGCTGGTCGGGGGTTTCCTCAAACTGAAACGCTTCGGCAAAGGCCAGATATTCGCTGTGGTCAACGCTAAAGGCATGACCTTGCTTAATCGCCCGATTTGCGTGAATATCCAATAATTCCGCAGCGACATCCTTGATTTTTTCCAAAGCTTTTTTCTTGGCTTTGTCCCATTGGTCACTGCCTAACCGGTGTAGCGGCGTGGCTTCAGGATTAATACCGGTGTAGCGACCGATTAGCTGTAAAGAAGAAACCGGCACATAAAGCCTGTCGTTATTGGCATATTCCAGAGCTAAAAACTCATTGGTAATGCCACCTACCGTGATAGTTTGCAGCCCTAAATAGCGGCCAACGCCGTGTTCACGATGTACCACCGGCGAGCCTATCGTCAATTCGGTTAAATTGTTGACGATGTTTTCCAGCTCTTTTAAACCGGCTCGCCGCTGCCTGCGCCGCTGCTGGACTTTTTCGCCGGATAACAAACTTTCGCTGATAATCACCAAAGCCGGATTGGTTAGCCACAAACCATGCTCCAGCGGTGCAACCACCATACACAAGGAATCAGAACTTTCCAGAAACTGCCTCCAGCTGGTCACCTGTTTCGCTTGCAGTTGATACAGTTTTAACTTGTCAATCAAGCCTTCGCGGTGGCCGGCGGTTTCTGCGACCAATAAAACCCGGCCTTTGCACTCGGCCAAAAATTCCTGCAACCGGTGCCCTGATTGTTTCAGGCGGGTGTCGATGGTTAAATCAGGCAGGGATAAGCTTTTAAAATCAATAACCGCAGCTGAACTCCAGTCCTCCACAGGGCTGGAAGTCTGGGTCATCGCACAAACGATACGATTAAATGCCGTAGTTTTTGCAGTCAACTCTTCGGTGGTTAAAAACAGCTGCTGCGGCTTTAATAAAGGCCGTTCAATATCATATTTACGCTGTTCAAACCGTTCTTCCGCTTCGGCATAAAACAGTTTCGCACCCCGGTTAAAACTTTCCGGCACAACCAAAAATGCACTGGCCGGCAAATAATCAAACAGCGATTCGGTGCTATCGACAAACAGCGGCAGATAATATTCAATCCCGCCAAACGCAATGCCTTTGCTGACATCGGCATAAAGGTTATTTTTGGCGCTGGCATTGGGGAATAATTCCCGAAACGTTTGCCGAAACTGTTTGATTGAAGCGTCGGTGAAGGGAAATTCCCGCGCAGGGAAAAGCTGGATTTCCGTGACTTTTTCCAGCGACATTTGCGTTTCAGGATCGAAAGTGCGGATCGATTCAATTTCATCATCAAACAGTTCAATCCGGTACGGCACATCGCTACCCATCGGAAATAAATCGACAATGGCACCGCGCACCGCAAATTCGGCATGTTGATAAACTTGTGAAACACATTGATAGCCGACACTTTCCAGTTTCAGGCGATTTAATTCCAGATTGAACTGGCCGCCAAGTTTTATGGAAAAACTGTGTGCCAGCACATGTTCACGCGGGGCAAGACGGTGCATCAGGGTCGCGATTGACACCACCAACGCCCCGCGCTTGGTTTGCGGCAAGGCTGCCAGGGTTTTCAAACGTTGGGAAATGATTTCCGGCAGCGGCGAAAATACATCGTAAGGTAAAGTTTCCCAATCGGGAAAATGCAGAATCGGATAAGTCCGGTCTAAAAAAAACGCCAGTTCCTGCTCCAGCCGCAACGCCGTTTGGCTGTCAGGAGTGATAATCACAAACAAACGGGCTTCATTCTTAATGGCATTGGCTAACGCCAGCGTATCCGCACAACCGCTCAACCCAGTCCAATAGACAGGCTCAGTTATTTTATTGGGAAGCGGTGGTGAAAAAACAGAAACTTCAGTTGTTGCCATGACTATCAGCGATAAATAAAAAAGGGGTATTATACTTTGCAGTTCAGTGTTTTAACGCAAACAGCGCGAAGTTTTTCGCAAAATAGCCGCCGTTAGCCAGAAAAGTTAATCCTCTCAAGTGCCTGAGCCAAACCTTGAAGGTTAAAAAAAATCAGAAAAGCTATTCTGAAAATCCTGATTCAGACAGCAGCTACAGTAAATTTTATTAAAGTTAATAAAGGATGCAAAATGTTTAAAAGGTTAATCGTTTTATCTATGTTTCTGGTTTTGTCCGGCTGCGGCTATAACACTTTGCAGTCCAGTGATGAAACTATCAGCGCCTCGTGGTCGGAAGTGCTGAACCAGTATCAGCGGCGGGCGGATTTGGTGCCGAATCTGGTGAATGTGGTGAAAGGCTATGCTACCCATGAAAAAGATGTGTTGATTGAAGTGACGGAGGCGCGGGCCAAAGTCGGAGCAATCCAGGCCACGCCAGCACTGGTGAATGATGAAGTGGCGTTTAAAAAATTCATTGCCGCTCAAGGGCAAATGACCAGCGCCATTTCGCGCCTGTTAGCGGTGGCGGAAAATTATCCGCAACTGAAAGCCGACGGTTTGTTCCGCGATTTGCAGGCCCAGCTGGAAGGCACGGAAAACCGTATCACTGTGGCGCGGAATCGTTATATTGAAGCCGTCAAGGAATACAATATTACCGTGCGTTCCTTTCCATCGAATCTGACGGCAATGATGTTTCACTTTGAAACCAAGCCCAACTTTACGGTAGAAAATGCAGCAGCGATTTCTGCTCCGCCGAAAGTCGATTTTAGTGCCGCGCCAGCCGCACCTGCCAAACAGTAGGCTTGCCATGTTGATTCAACTGCGCTCGGCAATAGGACTGTTGTTACTGTTTTTTGTGACCCCGATTTGGGCAGAAGTGGCGGTGCCAACTTTGTCGCATCGGGTTACAGATTTAACTGCCACTTTGAGTGCTGCACAAAGCACGGCACTGGAAAATAAACTCGCCGCGTTTGAGGCCAAAAAAGGCAGTCAACTTGCGGTGCTGATTTTGCCAACCACACAGCCGGAAACCATTGAAGCATTTGGAATTCGGGTGGCTGACAGTTGGAAAATTGGCAGAAAAAACATTGATGACGGCGTGATTTTGATTGTCGCCAAAGATGACCGGAAATTGCGCCTGGAAGTCGGGCGCGGCCTGGAAGGAGCAATTCCAGATGCCATCGCCAAGCGGATTCTGGCCGAAACCATTAAACCGTATTTTAAAAATAATGATTATGCCGGCGGCATTGATGCAGGGGTTAATCAGCTGATAAGTTTGATTGAGGGGGAGGAATTTCCCGAAATCAGTACAGAATCGGGTAGTAGCTGGGGATTTTTTACCGTTATCGCATTATTTGCAGCCTTTTTTATTGGCTCCTTTGTCGCTATATTCAGAAGCATTTCTGCGGCTTTCAGCAACGCTAATACCGGCAAAAGTGGTAAGCGCAAACATAAGAATCATCGAAAGCAGGAAGATAACAGCAGTTTTTGGAGCAGTTCCAGCTCCAGCAGCAGTAGCAGTTGGAGTAGCAGCAGTGACAGTAGCAGCTCTAGTAGTGACTGGAGCGGTGGCGGTGGTGATTTTGGCGGTGGAGGCGCATCAGACTCATGGTAAATAAATTTAAACGTTGGTGTACTCACACCTTTACTGCACCTTGGCGGGTGCGCAAACTGTTTCCCAAGACTACGCTTAAGGCCATTGAAATGGCGATTCAACAATCCGAATCGCACCACAGCGGTGAATTGCGTTTTGTGATTGAAAATTCCCTCACCTCAAAACAAATCTGGCACGGACTGTTATCGCGGCAACGGGCTTTGGAGCTGTTTTCAACCTTGCGGGTTTGGGATACTGAGGAAAATAGCGGGGTGTTGATTTATCTGCTGCTGGCTGAGCGCACCGTGCACATCATTGCCGATCGCGGTATTAACAAAAAAGTGGAACAGTCCCAATGGGATTCGATAGTTCAAGCCATGCAGCAGGCATTTCGGCAGGGTGATTTTCAGCGTGGCTCATTAATCGGCATTGAACAGATTACCGCTTTATTAACCCAGCATTTTCCGGCCAATGCCGATAATCCTAATGAACTGCCGGATGCGCCGGTTATTTTGTAATCCCCATCAGGCCAGGAAAAATCAAAAATGTTTGTGCAACTTCGTTATACGCTGGGTTTATTGTTGTTAATGTTTGTTACTGCCGTGTATGCAGACGTTGCAGTGCCGAATTTGTCACATCGGGTTACGGATTTAACCGCCACACTGAGTGCAGAACAAAGCACGGCGCTGGAAAATAAACTCGCTGCTTTTGAAGCCAGAAAAGGCAGTCAACTTGCAGTGCTGATTTTGCCGACTACGCAACCCGAAACCATCGAAGCATTTGGCATTCGCGTCGCCGATACCTGGAAAATCGGTCGCCAAAAAATTGATGACGGGGTGATTTTGCTTGTGGCAAAAGACGACCACAAAATGCGTATTGAAGTTGGGCGTGGACTGGAAGGGGCAATTCCCGACGCCATTGCCAAGCGGGTGATTGCTGAAATTATCACTCCGAAATTTAAGGCCAATGATTTTGCCGGCGGCATTGATGCCGGTGTCAGCCAATTGATAAAGTTGATTGAAGGCGAGCCGCTACCGGCCCCTAGCCCTGAGAATAGCGCCAGCACCTCTTCTGATAGCGATAGCCTTGATTGGGTGTTCGGTGTTTTATTATTTGTTTTCATGTTTCTGGACATGACATTGGCAGAAAAACTGGGCACTGTTGCCGGCACTTTTGGCACTGCAATAGTGGCTGGACTGGTAGGCACTATCTACCCACTATTTTCTAACCCCGATATTTTGGCAGCTTTGATTATTGGTGTCGGGATGTTTTTTGTGGGTCTGGTCGCCTCCTGTGCTTTTAAACTGTACAGCGCTTTTTCCGGTGGCAGCAGTGGCTGGAGTAGCAGTGGCAGCAGCGGTGGTTCGTGGAGCGGAGGGGGCGGTAGCTTTGGCGGCGGCGGTGCGTCAGGCTCATGGTAAAAAGCCCTGGGTTTGCTGTTATTTGGTCAAAGAGACTTATGAAAAAAATTTTATCCATCGCAATACTTTTGTCCTGCCTGTCGGCTTTGTTGCGCAAATCAAATTTGTTCCAAGCCTCCCCAGCCCAAAACAGTTTTATGCTATAGCAACTGTCATTAGGTGTACCAAGATAAGTGAAACGATTTAATAGGGCGGCATGAATTTGTAACTCGGCCACCTGACGATCAAAATCCCGCGCCATAACTCCCTCACCTAATAGCTTAAAACAGCGCATTTTGGTTTCCACCAAACTACGCCGAGATAGCCGTCCATTTTTTCCAAAGCGTTCGCCTAAACCTTTCTGTGGCTCACAAAGCCTTATTTCTTAATTGAGCGCCTTCCGTATTTTCTTTCCAGAGCGCTGAAATTTCAGCAATCGAAAACTGATGCTGAACCTGATTCTTATTTTGAAATAGATGTTGCCGAAAATTTTAGCGCGGTAGGATGGGTAGAACGCAGTGAAACCCATCGCAATAGCGCGGTAGGATGGGTAGAACGCAGTGAAACCCATCGCAATAGCAATGAATTATGATAGGTTCGTTATCACTCTACCCATCCTACCGCGCTCAGGCAGCGTGTATCGCTCTTGGTAAGTGATTCGCCGGCGTTTTCAAAGAGCTTAGAAAATCATGTCAATGCCATTGCGTATTTTATTTGTAATTATAATTTGACCAGACACTCAACATTACGTGTTTAGCACTATCAAAAACTTCTTTAAACTATTGCACTGCCGCCGCTTTCCCGCGTTTCTCATCAACCTTGGTCAACAACAGCAACCCCGCCGCAAAAAACACCAAGGTCGACAACAACGACAAGCGATGGTCGCCGAGACTTAAATAATTAATCACCCCATAACTCAACGGCCCGACTATCGCCGACAAGCGATTCACCAAGCCCCACAACCCCAAAAATTCCCCGGCCCTCTCAACCGGCGAAAACTTGCTCACCAAGGCCCGCCCCACCGCCTGACTTGCGCCCATCGCCAAACCAATCAGATTGCCTATCCACCACATTTGTGCGGAATGGCTGGCAAAAATAGCCGCCGCGATGGCGGCAATCCAGATAAACAGCGTGATTGCCAAAGTTGGCACCGAACCTATTCGATCCTGCAAATGCCCGCAAATAAACGCCCCCACCGCCGCCGTCACATTCACCACCATAATCAGAATAATCAGCGATTCGGTATTAAAACCCATCACCTCCTGCGCATAAATCGCCGCCAACACCACCACTGTGCTGACCCCGGATTGATATACCGCCAGCGTGATTAAAAACCAGCACAAATCCTTAAACCGCGCCGCTTCCTGCAAAGTATGCTGCAAACGGGCAAAACTCGCTGTCAAAACCGAACCGGCGTGAACTTTCGGGGTGGCGCGTTCCTGCAACCACAAAAACGTCGGCGTAGCGGTAATCGCAAAAATCGCGGCGGTCATCAATAACGTCACCGGCACCGCTTGTGCCTCGCTCAACCCCTGCTGCCGCGCCCAGCTAATATAAGCCAGACAAATTCCCAGCGTTAGCAGCCCGCCAAAATAGCCCAAACTCCAGCCGTAACCGGAAATTTTGCCCATTTCTTTTTCTGAAACTATCTCCGGCAAAAAAGCCGCAATCAGGTTTTCACCGGCGGCAAACATCACCGCAGAAATAATCACCAGCACCATCCCCCAAACCACATCCCCCGCTGCCACCGTTGCCAGCAGCGCAGTGGCGAGAATACAGCCTATCGAAGAAATCAGCAGAAACTGTTTTTTACAGGCGCGGTAATCGGCAATCGCACCAATCACCGGCCCGCTGACCATCACAATAAAATTGGCAATGCCCATCGCCAGCGACCAAAGCAACGTCGCCAGTCCTGCGCCAATTCCGATAGTATGCGCCGCCACTACGCCGACAAAATAGGCACTGAAAATGGTGGTTTGCACCACTGTGGTATAGCCGGAATTGGCAAAGTCATATAACGCCCAGGCAAACAGCTCTTTGCGACTGGCATAGCCTCTGCCAGGGGTGTTTTCATCGGAACTCAGGTTGTGTTGCATCGTCGGTTCTATATGGATTTTGTGTTTGGCAATTTGTAGCTTTGCATTTGCCGGTTAATTCAGCAACTGAAAAATAGGCTAAAATAGGGCTTTATTATTTTAAACAGAGAGTGGCATGAGCGAGATTATTGTAGAAAGCAATCCAGAGCAGGCAAAGCTGGAGGCGTTGGGCGTGAGTAAATGGCCGACCTGGGAAAAGGAAATTTCGGTATTTCCGTGGACATTTCCTGAGCAGGAAATTGCCTATATTCTGGCCGGTGAATGTGTGATTACCCCGGAAGGCGGCGAGCCTGTGAGTTTTGGCAAGGGCGATTTGGTGACATTTCCGGCAGGAATGCGTTGCAGCTGGGAAGTGAAACAGCCGCTGCATAAACACTATCATCTGGACGGCTCAAAGTTAGCTCAAGCGTTCCGCCGCATTAAACTCGCTCTCAAGCTGTAACTTTTACTGCTCTCGCACTTTCTGCTGCGGGAGCACAGAATATCTCCTTATGATTCATTCAAGTCCTTCGATATGATAAAAACCGTCAAACTTTTGCTGATCCTGTTTTTTTCTGCGTTGCTGGCAAGCTGCCAAAAAACCAAACACGAAACCGAAATCGCCGGTGAAACCCAGGGGACAACCTATAGCGTGAAAGTGGTGTTGGACAATACGCCTGTCACCGCATCGCAAATTCAAAGCGAAGTGCAAGCGGCTTTAGCCAAAATTGATGCGAGTATGTCTAATTATCGGGATGACTCGGAAATTTCACATATCAACGCGCAAGAAAATAGCGACTGGATTGCCGTTTCGCCGGAAATTATGCAGCTTTTGCGCATTACTTACACAGTGCATCAAAAAACCAACGGTTGCTATGATTTGACGATTAAGCCGCTGTTTGATTTGTGGGGCTTTTCCAAACATGAAAACCGCGTTCCCAGCCAGAAAGAAATCGCCGCGTTATTGCCACTAATTGGCATGTCGCAGTTGGAAATAGATCCGACAGAAAACCGCATTCGTAAAAAAAATCCCAAACTCAAAATTGATTTATCCTCGATTGGTCAAGGCTACAGCGTCGGCGTGGTGGCGGGACGTTTAGAAGCGCTGGGGATTAAAAATTATTTGGTCGAAATCGGCGGCGAAATGCAGGTAAAAGGCCGCAAAGCCGACGGCGGACATTGGCGCGTCGGGATTCTTGCGCCCAAGCCGTTGACGATGGAAGTGCAGCGCGTGGTGGATGTGAAACAGCAAAGCGGCATGGCGGTGATGACAGCCGGAACCTATCGCAACTTTTTTGAGGAAAAAGGCAAATCCTATTCGCATATTTTGAACCCAAAAACCGGCAGTCCGGTCACGCATCATTTGCTATCGGTGACGGTGATGCACGAAAGCGCGAACTGGGCGGAAGCATGGGATACGGCGTTGTTGTGCGTGGGCGAACAGGAAGCGGCGCGAATTGCCGAAGCGGAAAATCTCAAAGTGCTGCTGGTTTATAACAAGGACGGCAAGTTGACCGAGTATATGAGCAAAGCTTTTACCGCTGCGCAGTGATGATGCCATCAAAATTAAATCCGCAACAACTCGCCGCCGTAAAAAACACTGATGCGCCGCTACTGGTGCTCGCCGGTGCCGGCAGCGGCAAAACCCGGGTAATTACCGAAAAAATCGCTTATCTGGTTAAACACGGCATGGCAGCGCGAAATATTGCCGCGCTGACTTTCACCAACAAAGCCGCGCGGGAAATGAAACATCGGGTGGAAAAATTACTGGATGGTCAGGAAAGTCGGGGGCTACGGGTTTCGACATTTCATTCGCTGGGTCTGGAAATTCTGCGCAAAGAGCACAAAGTTTTGGGTTACAAAGCGGCAATCACCCTGTTTGATGAATCCGACAAAAGAAACCTGCTGAAAAGTTTGATTACCCACAGCGTTAAAGATTGCGACATCGACGAAGTGGAGTTTTACAACAGCCAAATCGGCAAATGGAAAAATGCGTTTATCACACCGGAACAGGCTCTCAGCACCGCAACGCCTGAATTGTATTCATCGGCGATTTTGTACGGGTATTACAACAAGCAATTAAAAGCCTATAACGCCGCTGATTTTGACGACTTAATTCTGCTGCCGGTGTTGCTGTTTCAGCAATCCAAAGAAACCCTGGAAAAATGGCAAAACCGGATTCGCTATTTATTGGTGGATGAATATCAGGATACCAACGTCACTCAATATCAATTGCTGCGGCTGCTGGTCGGCAATTTAGGCAAATTCACTGTGGTCGGTGATGACGACCAGTCGATTTATGCCTGGCGCGGCGCGAGTGCCGAAAACATTTCCCAATTACAACGCGATTATCCACGTTTACAGGTGATTAAACTGGAACAGAATTACCGCTCCATGCAGCGGATTTTGAAAGTCGCAAACAAGTTAATCGCCAATAATCCGCATGTGTTTGAAAAAAGGTTGTGGAGCGATTTAGGTCACGGCGACCCGCTGCGGGTGTTGACCCATAAAGATGAACTCACCGAAGCCCAGCAAATTGTTTCCGAGCTGATTCACCACAAGTTTAAGCACGGCAACCGTTACAGCGATTATGCGATTCTGTATCGCGGCAACCATCAATCGCGGCTGTTTGAAAGCTGTCTGCGGGAAAATAATATTCCGTATTTTATCAGCGGCAGCATCTCGTTTTTTTCCTACAGCGAAATCAAGGACGTGCTGGGTTATTTGCGGCTGTTTGTGAATCAGGATGATGACGCGGCATTTTTGCGGGTGGTGAATACTCCGCGTCGCGAAATCGGCCCGACCACCCTGGAAACTTTGGGCGCGTATGCCAATGAACGCCATATCAGTCTTTTTTCAGCCTGTTTTGAACTGGGCTTGACGCAAAAATTGCCGGAAAAAGCCGTGCAGCGTTTAAAACGTTTTTGCGAATGGACGGTCGACACCGCCGACAAAATTGAACGCGGCGACAGCTTTGCAGTCATCGATAATGTGATTGCGCAAATCGGCTATGAGCAATGGCTGAAAGAAAACGCCAAAACCCCGGAAGCGGCAAAACGGCAGTTAAAAAATGTCACCGATTTAGTCGACTGGCTAAAACGTCTGGGGAAAAATGAAGGCGGCAAACCTGATGCGCCGTTATCAGAAGTGGTGTCGAAAGTAATGCTGATGGATATTCTGGAACGCAATGAAGAAGCCGAAGCCGGCGATCAGGTCAGCCTGATGACTTTACACGCAGCGAAGGGTTTGGAGTTTCCGCATGTGTTTTTAATCGGCATGGAAGAAAACTTATTGCCGCATCAAAATAGCATTGAAATGGATGCTCCTGAAGCCATTGAAGAAGAGCGGCGCCTGGCTTATGTCGGCATTACCCGGGCGCAGCGCTCTTGCACGTTCAGTTATTGCACCCACCGCAAGCGTTATGGCGATATTTCTGAAACCGAACCCAGCCGCTTTTTAGCGGAATTACCGGAAGAAGACCTGGAGTGGGCGAATAAAAAACCTCTGGATTCGACAGTCGCAAAAGAGCGCGGCAAAGCCAATTTGGCGCATTTAAAAACAATGTTATCGTAAATTTTGCGCTAATCGGTTAGAATACTCAGCTCTTATACGCGCCCGTAGCTCAGCTGGATAGAGTACTGCCCTCCGAAGGCAGCGGTCGGACGTTCGAATCGTCTCGGGCGCGCCAGTTTTCCCCGCTTGAAATTCCTCCTTGTGAAAACTCATCAAGTCAATTTCTCACTTGATGAAAGCTTTGTCCTCAAAAGCCAGTTATGCTAGTCTTAATCCTCTTTCAAAATTAAGACACATCTGCGAGGCTTTATGAAAACCAAACTTCTAACGGCTATTTTTCTTGTTGTTGTCAGTGTCGGATTATTACCTGTCAACACCACCGCAATGCCGATTACTCCTGAAAAAGCACAGCCGAATGCAACTTCCGCTTACGGCAAATATTCAACCTTAATTCAAGTTTTGAATTGCCCCGCAGATAAAGCGACATACGGAAACTACACGGACTACGGTTATTGGGGCGGCGGAGCCTGGTGCGGACAGCAAGGCAGTGCCGGTTACTGGGTCTGGGTATTTCCTAACTGGTATATCTGGAAATATCAAAAATAACTCTCAATCTTCTCTGCCCGCGACTCCTTATCCACTTAAGACGCAAAAAGCACAAAAACTGTAAAAATCAGCTAACCCGCCAGAACTCTCCTGATGCTTTTCGTGTCTTTTGTGGATAAATCTCTCATATCCGCTACAAAGCCCATTTCCCCCAGTTTGCCACACCGCGCCATTTCGGTGATAATCGCACCCATTAAATTCAGTAGTCCTCCAGTTTTACAGCGCCCACCCTGTTGCAGGTTTAGCCGTCACGACTGCGCGGGCCGCTTTAAACAACGTAAAAAAAAATATGACCGATTATAATTTAGAAATTCCACTATTATTGAACCAACTCGAAGTACAGATAAAAGAACAGCTTGCTCTCAGAAAAATTCGCAATCCGGTGATGATAGGCATTCATAATGGCGGCGTGTGGCTGGCAAAACAGCTGCACCAGCGTTTAGGTATCAAAGAAGCCTTGGGAGTGATGGATATTTCCTTTTATCGTGATGATTTTTCGCAAATCGGAATGCACCCGCAAGTCCAGCCCAGCCATATTCCGGTGAGTCTGGAAGGACGCGATATTATTCTGGTGGATGATGTGTTTTACACCGGCCGAACTATCCGCGCCGCCTTAAATGAAATTTTTGATTTTGGCCGCCCCCATCAAGTGCTGCTTGCGGTGCTGATTGAGCGTGACGGACGACAAATTCCGCTGAAACCTGACTGCATCGGCACTTATCTGTCTTTGCCGGAAGGCTCAAGAATCAAGCTCACAGGCCCTGATCCTTTAGGGATTCACATTCAATCTTTTGATACGGTGGTGTAACAACTATGGCAGGCACGATACAGTTAAATGCTGAAGGACGATTGAAACATTTTTTAACCATTGAAGGTTTAGATAAGCAATTATTAACCGAAATCCTTGATACGGCAGAATCTTTCCTGAGTATGTCGCAGCATCAGGTACAAAAAGTGCCGATTTTGCGTGGCAAAACCATCGTAAATTTATTTTTTGAAAACAGTACCCGTACCCGCACCACCTTTGAACTGGCAGGAAAACGTTTGTCGGCGGACGTATTGAGCATGAACATCGCCACCTCTGCCACTTCCAAAGGCGAAAGCCTGCTCGACACCATCCGCAACCTGGAAGCCATGCACGTTGACATGTTTGTGGTGCGTCATGCCCTTAGCGGCGCGGCACATTTTATTGCCGAACACACCGCGCCGAATATCAGCGTAATTAATGCCGGTGACGGCCAACATGCGCATCCGACGCAAGCGATGCTGGATATGTTCACCATCCGCCAAATCAAAAAAGACTTTGCTCCGCTAAAAGTGGCAATTATCGGTGACATTCTGCATTCGCGGGTGGCACGTTCACAAATTCAGGCTCTGAATACCCTTGGCGTGGCAGAAGTGCGGGTGATTGCTCCAAAGACCTTATTACCGGCTTATGTTGAAAAACTGGGGGTAACAGCCTTGCATGACATGCAGCAAGGTTTGCAGGATATTGATGTCATTATCATGTTGCGTTTGCAAAAAGAGCGGATGAATTCGGCACTGTTGCCCAGCGAAAGCGAATATTTTCGCTGTTTTGGCCTGACCGAGCAGAAACTGAAACTGGCCAAGCCGGATGTGATGGTCATGCACCCGGGGCCGATTAATCGCGGCGTGGAGATAGAATCCAGCGTCGCCGACGGCAAACATTCGGTGATTTTGCAACAGGTCAGTAATGGCGTGGCGGTGCGGATGGCGATTATGGCAATGGCGATGCAGCACGCCGAGGGAGCGTAAGATGAGAAACATTGAAATTCGCGGCGGCCGGGTAATAGACCCCGCCAATCAGCTTGATGAAGTCGGCTCGGTTTATCTTGCCGATGGCAAAATTCTGGCCATGTTTGAAAAACCGGCAGATTTTAATCCCGAACAGGTGATTAACGCTGAGGGTTTAATCGTTTGTCCCGGCTTTATTGATTTAAGTGTGCGCTTGCGTGAACCCGGTTACAGCTATAAAGGCAGCTTCGCCAGCGAAACCAGAGCAGCGGCCAGCGCCGGCGTCACCAGTTTATGCTTGCCGCCGGATACCAAACCTTCGATTGACACGCCAGCGGTTATCGAACTGATTAACGACAAATCCGAAAAAGTCGGTTATGAACAGATTTACCCGATTGGTGCCTTAACCCAGCGTTTGGCAGGCACAGAGCTTAGTTCGATGTTCGCCTTGAAAGAGGCCGGTTGTATCGCCGTCAGTAACGCCCAGTTTCCGGTCGCAAATTTGGCGGTGTTGCGGCGGGCCATGGAATACGCTTCCAGCCATGATTTACTGTTGATTTACCGCCCCGATGAACCGTCACTCAATAACAATGGCTGTGCCCATGAAGGCTTGTTTGCCACCCATTACGGCTTGCCCGGCATCCCGGAAGCGGCGGAATCTATCGCGGTGGCGCAATGTCTGGACTTGGCAGAACTCACCGGTTGCCGGGTACATTTCAGCCAAATCAGTTCCAAACGCGCGGTGATTAAAATTCAGCAGGCGAAAAAATACGGCCTGAAAGTCACAGCCGATGTCGCGGTTCATCAATTGCACATCTGTGAGGAAAATATTGAGCCGTTTAACAGCGCCTATCATGTTTTGCCGCCGTTCCGCACCGAAATGGATAAAAAATATCTGCAAGAAGGTCTGGCCAACGGCACCATAGACGCGATTTGTTCCGATCATCAGCCGCATGATCTCGATGCCAAACTGGGGGCGTTTCCAGAAACCGCGCCGGGAATTGCGGCATTGGAAACGCTGCTGCCCCTGACTTTAAGTCTGACTGAAAAAAATAATGCCATCACCCTGTCACGGGCACTTTCTTTTATCACCCACAAACCTGCACAGATTCTAGGTCTGAAAGCAGGCGCGTTGACGGTCGGCTACCCGGCGGACATTTGCATTTTCAACCCCTCTGCACAGTGGGAAGTGAATCAGCAAAACTGGCACAGTGCCGGCAGCAACACGCCGTTCTGGGGCAAAACCTTCACCGGCCGCGTTACCCATACCATCCAAACCGGACGAATTATTTACAGGCTTGATATTTAACCCAACCAGCAGGAGAGCATTATGCCTTGGCGTAATAAACAAAGTCACACAGCAAGCATTATTGATGACG
Organism: uncultured Pseudomonadota bacterium; assembly: GCA_903875455.1. GTDB lineage: Bacteria > Pseudomonadota > Gammaproteobacteria > Methylococcales > Methylomonadaceae > CAIQWF01. Next base: position 8,952 of record CAIQWF010000154.1, on the reverse strand, counting down.
TTAAATGCGACCAGTCGTGGCGAATTTTCAGGATTATCAGCGAATTTACCGACGGTTTTGAAAGACTGGCCATCATCAAAGATGGAATTTCCATTTTTGGTTCAGCCCGTTTGTCTCCTGACCATCCTTATTATTTAAAAACCGTTGAATTATCAACGCTGTTAAGCAAAAACGGTTTTTCCATTATTTCGGGCGGCGGCCCCGGAATTATGGAGGCTGCGAATAAAGGCGCCTATCAGCAAAACCAATTATCGGTAGGCTTGAACATTGAACTGCCAATGGAACAAAAACCCAACCCCTATCAGGATATTTCCCTTGATTTTCGCTATTTCTTTGTCCGCAAAGTGATGTTTGTGCGCTATTCGATGGGTTATATCTGTATGCCGGGCGGTTTTGGCACCCTGGACGAGTTTTTTGAAGCCTTGACCTTAATGCAAACCCATAAAATTTATCCGTTGCCGCTGGTGTTATTCGGTACCGATTTTTGGGGCGGCTTGATGGACTGGATCAAAACCAAGCTGATTGACTATCAAACCATTGGCGAGGAAGATTTGAACCTGATTAAAATGACCGATGACCCGGAGGAAGTTCTGGAGTTTATGCTTGAACACCGCAAATGGAAAAACATCCAACGGGAATTGGCAGAGCATCAGCAGGCGCAAATTTATTGCCAGGAATTGTGCAGCGACAAGAATCTGGCCCTATAGTAATACCTTATCTGGACCTTTCAGGCTGCAAAAACCGGAAAGGTCTGTCAATGATCTCAACTGTAAATGAAACGGCTTTTAGTTTGCCTCGCCTATTTTTTAGAATCTTCGCTGCGCTATCGCCGCTGCAAAATTTTCTTTTATGACCTGTTAGAAAATCCCAATAGCAAAAAAAAAGCCTATTTTGATTTTTTAATGATTTTTTTTGTGATTCTGAGCATCTTCGTCATCATTTCAGATAGCACCAAACCATTAAGCGCCATCAATCAACTCTTTGAATCCGCCATCATTGTGGTTTTCATCCTGGAATATTTACTGCGGGGTTGGCTTTATAGCAATATTCATCAAGAAATCATTGATTACCACGAAAAGTCGCAATATTTAAACTCGCCTTTCAAAATCCGCGAAATTGTTAAAATCATTCTGTTAAAAAAATTCGCCTATGTCAGCTCACCGGTTGCCATTGTTGATTTACTGTCGATTTTCCCAAGTTTCAGGGCTTTCTGGTTTTTACGCTTTTTATTAATTTTCCGCCTGTTTAAACTGTTCCGCTATTCCAACAGCATTAAACTGTTTGCCGATGTCTTAAACAGCAGGCGTTTTGAATTATTAACCCTGCTGGTTTTTATGGGTTTTCTGGTGGTTATTGCCAGCATTGCCCTGTATCTGTTTGAACACAAAGAACCGCATACCCACATCAAAAATCTGTTTGATACCTTTTACTGGGCGGTAGTCACCATTTCAACGGTGGGTTATGGCGATATAACCCCGCATACCGTGGGCGGACGCTTTGTAGCCATGGGATTGATTCTGTCGGGACTGGGCGTTTTGTCCTTCTTTGCTTCGATTATTGTCTCGGCATTCGGCGAGCAAATGCACATTCTGCGCGAAAATCACACCTATACTGAATTAAAAAGTTATAAGGACTTTGTGATTATCTGCGGCTTTGGCCGGGTCGGACAGGAAATTGCCTGGCAGCTGAAAAAAGACCGGCAGCGTTTCATTGTCATTGATAAAAATTTCGACAACATCAAGCTGGCCAAACAGCACAATTTTTTAACCATTCATAATGATGCCAGTAAAAATCAGGTGCTGTTAAATGCCGGCATTAATCACGGCGCCTCAACCGTGGTTTGCACCACCGGCGATGATGTCACCAATGTTTATGTCACCCTCAGCAGTCGCTATCTCAATCCCAGAATTCGGATTATCTCCAGAGTCAATCATCATAATAATGTCAAAAAAATGGAGCAGGCCGGAGCCGACCATATTATCCAGCCGTTTCAGATTTCCGGTTTGCTCGCGGCGGAATATGTCGGCCAGCCGGTGGCGGTAGAAGCGATTCTGGGGATTTTGCAGGAGCGCAAACACATTTTGATGGATACCATTCTGGTGCAAGGCGGCTGTATGCTGGAGGGAAAAAATATTCTGGAAATCGGTTTTGAACAGCGCAAATTAAGTCTGGTCGGGGTTATCAGCACCAATGAAATCCACCAAAAACACCGCAACCGTTATCACGTCAAACATCAGCATTTTTATTTTAACCCTGAAAAACATTTCATCTGTCGCAAAAACGATATTCTGGTGGTGCTGGGACGGGAAATGAGTATTGAATATTTCCGCGCACAGATTGAAAAAAGTCGCTCTAAACAATCAAAGAGAACATCGTGAAAAAAGTCGCGATTTTTGGCTATAACCGATTAGCCGTTGAAGCCATGACCCGCCTGGACAAGGAGATTTATCAGCTTTTGGTGATTGAACCGGATGAAAAACTGGCGGCTTTGGCAAGCGCGGATGGTTTTGATACCCGGATTATTGATTTTCGCAATGACGATGAATTACGCGCCATCGGCATCGGCAGCGAAATAGAAATTATTTTCTGTTTTTTTCCGCATGAAGGCGATAACGTGTTTTTGACTATTTCAGCGCGGGCCTTGGATAAAAAACTGGCCATTATTGCGGTGATTGAAAATCGCGAAGCGGGAGAAAAACTGATTGCAGCAGGTGCGAATAAAATTATTGACCCTTATGAAATCTGCGGCAGAAAAATTCATGAGCTGATAAAAAAACCGGATATGACCAATATTCTGGATCACACCGTGTTTGGCCGCCATGATTTGAATATGGCGGAAATTGAAATTCCCACTGGCTCTTATTTGCAAAATACCTACGTCTGCGATTTAAATTTAAACGATGAATATAACCTGATTTTAATCGGTATTGTTGATAAAGAATTGGGCGAGGATTTGCATTTTTCCATTAACGAAACCCAGCATCGGCTGGATGTTGGTGATGTGCTGGTGGTGATGGGGCCGTCGCGGGAAATCAAGGCGTTTAAAAATCAGGTGCATAGTCCTGTTAATGGCAAAACTGCGGTCAAAAATGGCAGATAATCAGCAATAAGTTGTGTTTTTAAGCCCTTTTCAGGAGCGGTTACGATGTTTAAAGTTTTGATGGTGGTATTGCTGCTGGCGGGCTCACAGGCTTTCGCCGAACCCCGGTTAAGGCCGGGCACCTGGGCAACGCCGGTGATTGGCACGACATTGAATAATTTTTATTGGGTTGACAACAACATTTACCGCGCGGAACAACCTGATGAGGAAGACTTTAAAGCGCTGGCCAAACTGGGCATCAAGGAGATTTTGAATTTGCGTGAATATCATCGTGATGAAGATGCCGAGGAAAACCAGTTTGCGGTGCATCGGCTGCCAATGGCGGCAGGAAGTGTCAGCGAACAGCAACTGCTGGAAGCATTAACCCTGATTAAAAACCGCAAAGGCCCGTTGCTGATCCATTGCTGGCATGGCTCCGACCGCACCGGCGCGACGGTGGCGGCTTATCGGCTGGTGTTTCAGAACTGGTCAAAGGAACAGGCGATTGATGAAATGGTGAACGGCGGTTATGGCTATCATGCCGGTATTTATCCGAATTTGCTGGAGTTGATTAACAAGCTGGATGTGGCAAAAATCAGAAAGCAGTTGCAGGTTGGTTTTTAGGCTTTCATAACCTGTTCATAATTTTCTGCCACAGGTCTGTAGTCTGTAGGTTGGGTTAGCATTTTTGCTTTAGCAAAAAAGCGTAACCCAACAAAGAGCGTGAATTTTACCGCCGGATGTTGGGTTACGCTTATCTCGCTATCGCTCAATAATCTAACCCAACCTACGAATAACCGCTTCAAAATAACATTTAACGTGCAGCCTAAGAGAACTACTTTTAAAACACATTTCTGCCGCAGATAATCGCGCTTAAGTTAAAATCGTACTCAAAACCCCGCCCCGCTCACTCCATCACGACACCCCATGCCGTTATTCAACAAAAAAATCATCCAGAAACATCTGAAAGCGCAGGAAATCCCCTCCGCACATTTGGCTATTTTGCAAAACTGGCAAAAGCGCATTTTCAGCCGTGATTTGGAAAAACAATCCGAAGTCGCCTTGCAAGGCGTGTTCATGCAAAACCTGCTGGTGGAAGTTTTGGGCTATCAGGCGTTTGGCGAAAACAGCAGTTACACGGTGGCGAAAGAATATCCGATTGCCGGCGGCGCGGTGGATTTGGCTTTAGGGCAGTTTTGCAACGATAAACAGGGTGATATTGTTCATGCGGTTTTTGAACTGAAAGGCGCAAAAACCAAAAATCTCGACGCGATTATGAGCGGGCGCACTAAAAGTCCGGTGCAGCAGGCCTGGGAATATGCGGTCAATTGCAAAGGCTGCCAATGGGTTTTAGTGTCAAATTATGTCGAACTGCGGTTATATGCGTTTGGCTATACCAAGTTTGTTTATGAAAGTTTCGAGCTGGCCAAACTCACCGAACGCGACGAATATGCGCGGTTTATGCTGTGTTTGCAGGCCGATAATTTACTCGGCGGCGGCACCAAACAATTATTGGAGCAAAGCCAGCAAGCCGAAAAAGAGATTACCGCCCAGCTTTATGCCGATTACAAAAATCTGCGTGAACAATTGATAACGCAATTAATGCAGGATAATCCTGAAATTGCGCCGCTGGAGCTGATTTCGCCCGCCCAAAAACTGCTCGATAGGATTTTGTTTGTGGCTTTTGCCGAAGATAAAGGTCTGATTCCTGACAAAAGTATTGAAAAAGCCTACAAATTTACCAATCCTTACGAAGACCCGAAACCGAAATATCAAACCTTCAAAAGTCTGTTTAATGCGATTAACAAAGGCCGGAAAGAGCTGGATATTAAAGAATATAACGGCGGTCTGTTTGCGCCCGACAAGCTTTTAGACCGGTTGATTGTCGCTGATGAAATCTGCAAAGGTTTTTTGCAGATTGCCGAATATGATTTTGACAGCGAAGTTTCCATCACCGTACTGGGGCATATTTTTGAACAGTCGATTGCGGATTTGGAAGAAATTACTGCGCAAATTCAGCAGGACGGGCAATTAAAACCCGGCGCAAAAACCGGTTCCGTAACCGGCAAACGCAAGCAGCACGGCATTGTTTATACGCCTGACCACATCACCGCGTTTATTGTGGAACACACTTTGAGCGACTATTTGCAGCAGCGTTTTGATGCCTGTTTAAGCGGGTTTGGTCATATCGAGGGCGATAAAATCGTCTGGAATTCAATGACTGCCAGTCATAAGCCGGCGAAAAAGCTGAGCGAAACTGACGCGGAATTAAATTTTTTGTCGGCGTGGCAGGCAATGTTAAAAACCATCAAAATTGTTGATCCGGCCTGTGGTTCCGGGGCGTTTCTGGTGGCGGCTTTTGATGTGCTTCATGCTGAATATCAGCGCATTAATCACCGCATTTCGGAACTGAGCGGGCAGCCGGATATTTTTAGTCTGCATAGTGATTTGCTGAACAAGGAGATTTTAAGTTCCAACTTAAGCGGCGTGGACGTGAATCCTGAGTCGATTGAGATTACCAAATTGTCGTTGTGGCTGAAAACGGCGGAGAGAGGCAAAAAGCTGGCGACGATTGGTCAGCATTTGCAGGTCGGCAATAGTTTGGGATTTGATTCTGCGGTTAATCAGGACAGTTTTTGCTGGCAGGCTAATTTTTCCAAAATCATGCAAAGCGGCGGTTTTGATGTGGTGCTGGGCAATCCGCCGTATGTGCGGCAGGAATTATTAAGCGATGTGAAGCCGTATTTGCAAACAAATTACGCGGTTTATCACGGTGTGGCGGATTTGTACGCTTACTTTTTTGAGTTGGGATTAAAACTGCTCAAGCCGAATGGCATGTTGGGTTTTATCAGTTCTTCGACTTTTTTTAAAACCGGTTCCGGCGAGCCGTTGCGTAAATTTTTAACCGAAAATGCGACGCTGAAAAAGGTGGTGGATTTTGGTGATTTGCAGGTTTTTGAAGGCGTAACGACGTATCCGGCGATTTTGATTTTTCAAAATGCCAAACCGGAAGCGGATAGTGAAATTCAAACGCTGTTGTTGAAAAAGGAATTGCCGGAAAAGTTAAGCGAGTTTTTTAAAGAAAATCATGGCGTGATGGCGCATTCACAATTACGCGCGGAAAGCTGGCAGTTGGAAAATGCGCGGCTCAATCAGTTGCGCGACAAACTCACGCGCGGTTATCCGACCTTGAAAGAAGTTTACGGTTCGCCGCTGTATGGGATTAAAACCGGTTTGAATGAAGCGTTTGTGATTGATGGCACAATCAAAGATAAGTTAATTCAGCAAGACCCGAAATCCGCTGAATTATTAAAGCCGTTTTTGGAAGGGAAGGATTTAAAAAAATGGCATTCAGAACCGCGTGATTTGTGGCTGATTTTGATGCCGAAAGGTTGGACGCAGGAAAAAACCGGCGAATTACTCGATGAGCCGCAAAGTTGGGATTGGTTAAAAAATAATTATTCTGCGATTGCGCAATGGTTAGAACCTTTTGCGGATGCTGCACGAAAACGTACCGATAAAGGCGATTTTTGGTGGGAATTAAGGGCCTGTGCTTATTACGACAAATTTGAAAATCCAAAAATTGTTTATCCTGATTTGTCGCAAGGTTCAAAATTCCATATTGATGAAAAAACCTCCTTATTTCCGAATACGGCTTATTTCATAGAATCCACCGATGAGTTTTTGCTGGGCTTGCTAAATTCAAAAACGGTATGGTTTTTCTTGGAAGGAATTTCAGATGCAATGCGCGGTGGAGAATGGAGGATAAGAATGTTTTCTCAAAATATTGAACGGATTCCGATTCCACCCGCAACAGACGAACAAAAATCGCACGTCGGGCAACTTGCCGAGCAATGCCAAACCTTAAGCGAGGCACGTTATAAACTGGAAAAAGACACGCAATTAAGCATTGCCGAATTAGGCGTGAAAAAACTCACCCGCAAACTGGAAAACGCCTGGGATTTGGAATTTAAAGACTTTCTGGAAGAACTGGCAAAAAACAAAGTGCAACTGCCGGTGAAAAAACACAGCGAATGGCGCGATTTTATGAGTGAAATTAAAAAACAGCATCAGGATTTTAATCTGCAAATCGCCGCGCTGGAATTGCAATTAAACAATGCGGTTTATCAATTGTTTGATTTAACGGCGGAAGAAATTAATTTGATTGAGATGAATTAAAATAGAGCCAACTCATTACGAGCATAATTATGTCGGATTTTGTTTCCAGAATAATAAACCTTAATACTGAAATTATTAAAATTACAGCGAATGGCATTTTAGAAAATCCGATATATACCATTCCGGTTTATTTATTTCCCTATTTTCTTGCTCTGATTCTCAGCAAACATAATCTACGCGCAATTTTTATATGCAACCTGATATTTGGAGTTTCTGGGGTGGGCTGGCTTGCCGTTTTAGGCTGGGCGTTTTTTGAACTGGAAAATAAACCGCGCAAACCCGTTGACCCAGATGGCAGACTTTGCCCAAATTGCTTTGAACTAATTAGATTTAAAGCCGCCATCTGCCACCATTGCCATAAACCTGTGGCGGATTCTGCAAAAGCTGCAACCGATGCCAAACCTTAAAGGAGAAATGTCATGTTAATAGAGTTACAACCGGAATTTGAGGAAGTATTACAGCCTTTCGGCAATCACGCCGTAGAGTTTTTCTTGGCAGCAAGTTTGTATCACGCCCGTAAAATCAGCTTTGCCAGTGCAGCTCATATTGCAGGATTAAGTTTCGATGCCTTTAAATATCGTTTAGAAGAGCATTTTAATCATGGCTATGAAATTGCCGATGAATGTGCATTGGAAGATATGCAAACGATAGAAAAGCTTGCATTATGAAGATTGTATTAAACACCAGCCCGATTATTTTTTTTAGCAAAATTAGTTGTCTGCATTTGTTGAAAAACTGCGCCACTCAAATTTTTGTACCTGAAAATGTTGTGCTTGAATTGGGGGATTATCCGGTTCCTGATTTTATAAGCGTTGTCTCGCTATCAAATGTTGGCATGGCTTATGTAAAAGGCATGATGGGGCGATTACATGAAGGTGAATTGTCAGCAATAGTCATGGCACAAGAATTGTCGGCTGATTACGTTATTTTGGATGATTTATTGGCAAGACGAAAAGCCCACAGTTTGGGGATTAATGTGATGGGAACTTTAGGATTATTGTTGTTAATGGAAAAACGCCAATTACTCACGCGCCAGCAAGTCTGGCAATTTATTACCCGTTTAACGCAGCAACATGGAATGTATTTGTCGCCCAAAATCATTGCACAACTTAAAGAAAAGTTATTGGTGAACGCTAAAATTCATTAAGTAAAAAACACTTAAATCAGGCACTTTATTTTGTGTTTTATTTATCGGCAGAAAAAATTAAATTGATTGAAATGAATTAGGAGATAAATTGTGAAACTAACCAAAAAACAAGACATCAAAAGAATTGAAAATCTGTTAACACAAGTCCTCATCGAAGATGGAACAATGGAAATTGAATTATATGAATATGAATATGCAGGAGCCGAAGATGACTTCAAACAATCCCTTATTGAAGACAATGATGATTGTATTTTTTCAGTCACAGAAAAGCAAAACGATATAGCAATGCTATTAATTGAAAAATCAGGCGAAGTTTATATTAATGAGCAAGCCAGAGACCGATTAAAAGAATTATGGCAACACAGTTATTTGAAAAACATGAAACAATTAATTCCTGCATTTGCAACACAGTTAAATGCCAATCAATTACCGGTCAATGGCGTGAAAGTTGTGGGCGGTTTGCCGACAAAAAATATGATAACAAAAGCATTTTAATTTTTCGGGCATTAGCAACTCAGTTAGACCCGATGCTACAGTTTGTCATCAT